>BPHE01000005.1 GCA_026003395.1 Vicingaceae bacterium | reverse complement strand
AACAAATTCGGCAAAAGTAATTAAATATCCGTTGTTGTCTAAAATGCTAAATTCAATTGTGTCATAAAAAGTGTGTTCCAATTCTGAAACGATTTCTACTTTATCTTCCAGAGAATCATGAAATGGACGTATGTTTTTTACTTGAATATAAAGGGAATTACAACCGGTACGTGCATTATGCAGATTGACTTTTTGAAACATCAACATTACATTGTCTTTTTTCAATAATATCCAATCCGCATAGCCCTGTTCAGGTATTTTTTTTATTAAAGTAAAACCCAAGATATCACAATAAAACTTCAATGTATGGTCAATATCGTTGGTAGTCAGATTGGGAGTAATATTCGTAAATTCGGTTTTCATGTTTTACTCTTGGTTTAATTTTTTTACCATGGTCAATATAGTGGCTACCGCAACAGTTTCACCGGTTTCATCATATACATCCACAAGGAATTTGACAATCCCTTTGGCAATATCATCGGGCGATTTTTTTTCTTGGTCAATTTTTTCTTTCACGGTAAATTTTACTCCGATCGTCATACCGGGATACACAGGTTTGGTAAAACGACAGTTTTCTATACCGTAATTAAGCAATACAGGGCCTTTCTTTGGGTCAACAAAGAGTCCGGCTGCTTTTGACAAAACAAAATATCCATGAGCCACCCTTCTTTCGAAAATCGTACCTTCCAAAGAAGTTTCATCCATGTGGGCATAAAAATTATCTCCGCTTACATTGGCAAAATTGACAATGTCGGCTTCGGTTACAGTGTGTTTATGAGTAAAAATTGTTTCACCGATCTCAAGTTCTTCAAAATGTTTTCTAAAAGGATGAACAATTGTTTCTTTGTAATCGCTGCCGGGTTGGAATACTTCACCGATTTCGGTAATTGTATTCGGATGGCCTTGAATGGCTGTTCTTTGCAAATAATGGTAAACGCCTCTGATTCCTCCCATTTCTTCACCACCGCCGGCGCGTCCCGGACCACCATGTACCAAATATGGTAAGGGAGATCCGTGACCCGTGCTGATTTTGGCAATCTTTTCATTCAATACCAAAATCCTTCCATGGTAAGGAGCGACACCCAGGACATATTCTTTTGCCAACTTATCGTTGGATGTAACAATGGTAGTTACTAACGAACCTTTTCCCATGTTTACAAGGGTGATTGCCTCGTTGAAATCTTTATAGGGTATGATAGTAGATACCGGACCAAATGCTTCCACTTCGTGACATTCAACACATTCGAAGGGTTTTTCGTTTAAAAATACAATGGGAGAGAGGAACGCTCCTTTATTTGGGTCTGCATCCACCACATCAACATGATCAATACTTCCAATGACTAATTGTTGATTTTTAGACAAAACAGCTATTTTTTCAATGACCTCTTTTTTCTGTGCCATACCGGCCAATGCCCCCATGCGTACTTCTTCGTTCTTGGGATTGCCAATTTTGATTTTGGAGAGTTTTTCCCCTAATGCTTTTTTTACATCATCGATCCATTCGTGAGGTACTAAAATTCGTCTGATGGCTGTACATTTTTGACCGGCTTTGACAGTCAATTCCCTGCTAATTTCCTTGATAAATACCTCAAAATCGTTTGTACCGGGCGCCGCATCAGTCCCCAAAACAATAGCATTCAAGCTGTCTGCTTCCATGTTGAAGGGCACAGATTCTTCAATAATTTTTGGGTGGGTTTTTAATTTTTTACCTGTTTCGGCAGAACCGGTAAAGGTGACGACATCTTGAGAAGTGACGTAATCCAAAATATTTCCTGCTGAACCACATATCAATTGAAGTGAACCCTCGGGAAAAATGCCCGATTCTATAATGTCCCTGAAAACTAGTTCGGTCAGATAAGATGTGACTGTGGCGGGTTTGACAACAGCCGGAACTCCGGCTAAAAGATTGACGGCAATTTTTTCCAACATGCCCCATACAGGAAAATTAAATGCATTGATATGAATGGCCACGCCGGGTTTAGGCACACAAATATGATGTCCAATAAATTGCCCGTTTTTTGATAGGTTTACGGCTTCGCCTTCAAGACAAAACGTATTGTTTGGAAATTGTCTCCGGAGAGAAGCGTAAGAAAACAAATTGCCTATTCCTCCTTCGATGTCAATCCAGCTATCAGATCGGGTTGCTCCGGTAGAATAACTTAATTCGTAATATTTTTCTTTTCTTTCAAGTAAATATAAAGCTAAAGCTTTTAAACGGCGTCCACGATCGTGAAAGGTCAATTTTCTTAATGCAGGGTTACCTACTTTACGGGCATAATCCAGAACCTTTTCCATATCAATGCCGGACGTGTCGGCATATGCGATTAATTCTCCGGTTACGGCATCATACAGCGGCTGTCCCTCACCCTGACCTTCGTGCCATCCACCATAAACGTAATTTTTAAGTTTCATAGCTTGAATTTTGAGCGGTTAAAATTAAAGATTTATCGCAAAAAACAAAATCATGCCGGAGCAATTTAAGAGCCCCGGGCGGGAATCGAACCCGCGACCTAGCGCTTACGAGACGCTCGCTCTGACCGGCTGAGCTACCGGGGCAAACGCTTTGCAAAAATAATTTTTTTTTGGCAACCTTTTTTAATTACTTCGTTTTATATTTGACAAAAATTTTTAGCATGATGAATTATTATAGAAAATTGTTGTTTCTATTTGGTGTATTAAGTACTTTTTTGTGTGGTAAGTTATTTTCACAAACCAAAAATGTAGGAATAGGCACATCGAATCCCGATCCTTCGGCTATATTGCACCTGGATCCATCGGGAAAAGATAAAGGAATATTGGTTCCGCGACTTACTTCGGCACAGAGGATGGCTATATCCAATCCCGCAGACGGATTGCTGGTATATGATATTACAGTAGGTTGTTTTTATTATTATCAGCAAAGCAGCAGTTCCTGGTTGTCATTGTGTCAGATATCCGGGCCGCAGGGACCGACAGGACCACAGGGATTGCAGGGCCCTACCGGTCCTACGGGTGCCACGGGCATAACAGGACCAACGGGGCCAACCGGAGCCCAAGGACCTACGGGCGTTACAGGTCCTACCGGTATAACGGGACCAACAGGGCCGGGTGGATATTGTGCCAATGCCCAGCCCGGTTACATCACGATGTTTACAACTCCGGACACAGTTTGTAATTCTGTGATTTATCAAAGCGGTACCAATATCGGGATCAATACGACAAATCCACAGCAATCATTGGATGTTAACGGAAATGTTCAATTTTCCGGTGCTTTAATGCCGGCCGGGAACCCGGGTATAAATGGTCAGTATTTAATGAGTCAAGGTGCCGGTAATAATCCGGTATGGAATAATCCATTGCCTCAAGGAGCAATAATCATGTATTCCGGCCCATGGAATTTTGATGCCACAGGATTGGGAATAGGCAATTTGACCGGATGGGCGCTATGTAATGGAAATAATGGTACACCTGATTTAAGCGACAGGTTTGTCATGGGTACCACGCTTTCAGGAAATTTATTGAATACAGGAGGAAACAATTTTTTAAATTTAAGCATAGCCAATTTACCTTCTCACAACCACAGCATATCGAATGATGGCAATCATAATCATACAGTTTCGGCCAGATTCCATGGACAGGATAATGAAGGCGGAGATAACTGTTCTTCAAATTTATTTTATGGCGATGATAATGCCTGGCCGAGTTGTATCAACCCTGCTACTGCTACTTTTAATACTTCTTTGTCCGGAATGCATAATCATGGAGGAGCAACAGGCAATACCGGCGGGAATGTACCTTTTGACAATCGACCGGCTTATATACAATTGGCTTTTATAATGAAATTATAATAAAATTTTATAATTATGAAAAAAATTAAAGGTTTTAATGAAAAAATTTTGTTTTTAAGTTTTTTTACTTGTTCGATTAATTTTGTATTTTCACAAACCAACAATGTAGGAATAGGCACGTCGAATCCCGATCCTTCGGCTATATTGCACTTGGATCCGTCGGGAAAAGATAAAGGAATTTTGGTTCCACGTCTTACTTCAGCACAGAGGATGGCTATAGCCAATCCGGCAGACGGATTGCTGGTATATGATATTACAGTGGGTTGTTTCTATTATTATCAGCAAAGCAGCAGTTCCTGGTTGTCATTATGTCAGATATCCGGGCCGCAGGGACCGACAGGACCACAAGGATTGCAAGGACCCACCGGTCCTACGGGCGCCACGGGCATAACAGGACCAACGGGGCCAACCGGAGCCCAAGGACCTACGGGCGTTACAGGACCTACCGGTATAACGGGACCAACAGGGCCGGGTGGATATTGTGCCAATGCCCAGCCCGGTTACATCACGATGTTTACAACTCCGGACACGGTTTGTAATTCTGTGATTTATCAAAGCGGAACCAATATCGGGATCAATACGACGAATCCGGTTGTGGCGCTGCAGATTAATTCAACCTCGGGACTGGCCTTACCATCAGGTACAACTGCACAACAACCTGCAGGTGCGCCGGCAGGTACAATCAGGTATAATACAACTACCGGAACAGTTGAGTTTTTCAATGGCACTTGTTGGATGAATATCAATACTCCACCGATTGGCTCTACTTACATTCAATGGTATAATGCCGCTGATCCCAATACTTTGTATCCTTGTACACAATGGATTGCCACCGATATTGCCAATGGTGAGTTTATCAGGGCCAGAGGAGGTTTGTCCAATGTTGCTTCAAATGCGCCTTTGACAGGTATAGTCCAAAACTTTGCCACGGAAACACATCAACATAGTGCCACATTGACAATCAACAATGCAACAGGTTTAGTCACAGGTGTGGCAGGTGCGCATAATCACGGTGGTTTTACGGGAGGATACAATGACATTGGTTCGGGTTGTGGAAATCCCAAATGGGTGCCATATGACGATAACAATGCAAGCGATGCCATAAGCGTAGGTAGTTATGTAACGGCTTCTACCTCTTGTCCATGGAATAGATAATATCACAGGTGGAAATTTTTTAGGCAGATTAAACAACGAATTGAATCATAATCATGCCATAAATACTGATGGTAACCATACTCATACAATCCCGGATCATAATCATACCGGAAATGTGACGATTGGTAACAACAATGGAAATGCTGCCAATGAAACAAGACCCACAAATGTTGCTGTTATTTTTTGGAGAAGAATCAATTAAAATAGATATATGAAACTTAAGTTTTTAAATACACTATTTATTGGTTTTTTATCATTATTGGTTGCCCATTTGCATGCCCAGACCATATGGTTTAGTGTTATCGATACTTTTGTAAATAATGGAGAACTGATATTTATTGACGGCCATGTGGTCCATGCAAACAACAATTATTTGGTCAATCGTGGTGAGATTCATTTTACAGGTGATTGGGAAAATAATACTCAACTACCACAAGGTTTTAATCCGGATACAGGAACATATAATCTGGCAGGATCGACACAATTTATAAAAGGCAATGCCATTTCTTATTTCCATCATTTAAAAGCAACCGGCCCGGGGGATAAGGTGCTGGATATTGATGTAGTGGTGGGTAGAAACAATGGTCAATTGGATTTGGATAATGCCAGATTTTGGTTGAACACTCATTCGATTACACTTGAAAATAATGCTCCTGGATCATTAACCAGGAATAGTGGTTTTATAGTTTCGGAGACAGACCCTGTTGCAGGTTTGGGATTTTTTAAAAGAAAAATAACTATATCTCCGGGCTATAATTATCTTTTTCCGATGGGTACGATTAATGGTGCATATATTCCGTTTAGCGTTGAATTTGATGAAACATCCGGCAATATAGATTATTTTGCTCTGTCAACTTATCCCACCGATCCGTCATTAGATCCAAACAACCGTCCTTTACCCGCTTTTGTGAACGATTTTTATGATCAATTAAACATGCAAGATGCTTCTAAAAGATGTCTGGAAAGATTTTGGGTAATTTCTTCTCCTTCTTTATTGCCACTTCAATGTAACCTTGAGATTTCTTATGATCCTCTTGATTTGGCTTTAAACTATAATACCGAACTTATTCCTGATAGTTTGAAAATATTTTATACCTCATCCGGTGAATGGAATATTAATTTTCAATCTTCTTCTGATGAATGGATGCCTATGGTAAAAGGAAAAATGTCTCTTACAGAAAATTTGCATGCCATGACTCTTTACTCTAAAAATGAAATGGAATATGGAGTTTTGTATTTTCCAAATGCTTTTACACCCGGAAAATCTATCAATCATTTATTTTTTCCGAAAGGAGTGGGTGTGAAAAATTTTTCTTGGGCCATATATAACCGTTGGGGTGAAAAGATATTTGAAGAAAATCAATGGCCACCGGTTGGATGGGATGGCAATGTAGCCAATATTCCTGCTCCGATGGGAGTGTATGTTTACAAAGCATATGTGGAAACATACGACGAAAAATTTTTTGATTACATAGGAAGCTTTATGCTTATTCGTTAATTAAAAATTTCTATGCCATTATGCTGTATATTGTTCTTCATTGATTACTTTATTTTTAAGTGGACTAATTAGTATTTCATTGAGAATGTAATATTTAAATAGGACCCTAACCTGAAAATTTAATTAGGAATACTTTATTATTTTTGCAGTCAATTTTTTATTTTATGAAAAAAATCAAAACTTTATTCCTGCCGGTTTGTTTTTTTGTAAATTCAACCATCATTAGTCAGACAGAGAAGGAGGCAAATACATTTTTTAATTTGGATAAGTTTATTAAAGCATTGCCATATTATGAAAGAGCTGTAAAAGAAAATCCGGATGATGAGAAAATCAATTACCGCCTGGCTGTTTGTTACTTAAATGTCAATGGAGACAAAACACGGGCCATTCCTTATTTGGAAAAAGTTACCAAAATGTCTTCGGCCAATCCTAATGCTTGGTATTTGTTGGGTAGAGCCTATCAATTTGCATACAGATTTGATGATGCCATAAAAGCTTTTGAAAAATTCAAATCAATTTCGAAAGGAACAAATTACAATCTTAACGATGTAGACAATCAAATTCAATATTGTTATAATGCCAAAGAGTTGATGAAATTTCCCCGCAATGTGAAATTTGAAAATTTGGGGCCAAATGTCAACAGCAAATATGACGATTATTTTCCGTTTGTGCCTGTTGACGAATCTTTTATTGTATTCTCTACACGCAGGGATGACGGAAGTGCCGAGGATATAGACGGTCGTTTTTTGCCGGAAGTTTATATATCCTATAAATACGAAGGACAATACAGACCTGCCAAAATGTTGGGAAAACCATTAAGCAATCTTGATGGAGCTGAGGAGATTATCGGAATGACTGCCGATGGCCGGAGAATGTTGTTTTATATTGAAAATGACGAATATGCAGGGGATATTTTCATGGCCTCATTCGAAAATAAAAAAATCAGCCGTTTAAAAAGATTGGAAAAAGAAATCAACAGCAAATATTATGAAATTGCAGCATGTTTTTCACCCGATGGTGACGAAATATATTTTGCAAGTGACAGACCCGGTGGATACGGTGGCGTAGATCTTTGGGTGGTCAGAAAACTGCCTAACGGCAACTGGGGTATTCCTCAAAATCTAGGACCTGAAATCAATACTCCATTTGATGAAGATTTTCCGAATATTTCCCCGGATGGAAAGTATTTATTTTTCAGCTCCAAAGGACATACTTCCATGGGGGGATACGATATTTTCAGAGCCGAATGGGATGAAGAAAAAAGAGCATGGGTCAAACCTGTCAATATAGGTTTTCCAATCAATACCCCTGACGATGATATGAATTTTAGAATAACCGGAAACGGACGTTATGGATATATGTCAATTAACAGGAAAGAGAACCTCGGAGGACTGGATATTTACCGATTGGTGTTTGAAGATGTGGAACCTAAATATACAGTCATCACAGGTTATCTTTTAAAGAGCGATTCTGTTACGAAAGCCGAAGGTGGTCGTTTAATGGTGATTGACCGCAATGGTGATATTTTTGGTGATTATTTGCCCAATCCAAATACCGGCAAATATGTAATTGCCGTTCCTGCCGGAAAATATACCATAGAAGCTGAAAATGCCGATGGGAAAATTGTACGTTTCGATATTGAAGTTTTTGACGATGTTTCATACAAGCCCGAAATTCAAAGAGATATAGTGTTTAGGCCATGATAGAATTGCTGGATGATTTTGAGGATGCTCGCTTTATGGCAAAATGCCAACAGGGCATTGAAGAAATATTGGCAGAAGAATTACATCAATTAGGGGCACGTGATATCAAAACCGGCAACAGAGCAGTTTTTTTTTCTTGTGACCGTAAAACTCTTTACCGTTTGCATATCTCTCTGCGAACAGCACAAAAAATAATTTACCCTTTAATAGAAGCAACCATTGATCAACCCAAGCAACTTTACGAGCTTGTCAAATCTTTTTCTTGGGATCAAGTGATGAAAGTGCACCATACATTCAAAATCGATTCGGTGGTCAATTCTTCATTATACAAACATACTTTATACCCGGCATTATTGATGAAAGATGCGATATGTGATTATTTCAGGGAAAAAAACGGAAAACGTCCCGATATTGATAAAGATAATCCTAAATTGATTTTATATTTGGGAATACGTAAAAATAAAGTATTCATCGGCATAGATACAACAGGAGAATTATTACACAGAAGAAAATATCGTGTCTTTGGAGGTCAAGCCCCTATCAAAGAAGATTTGGCCGCAGCATTAATTCTCAAAACCGGTTGGAGAGGGGAATGTGATTTTGTTGATTTGTTTTGCGGATCCGGTACATTTCTGATCGAAGCAGCCATGATTGCTTCACGACGATCGCCAAATATTTCACGTAGCAATTTTGCTTTTATGCAATGGAACAATTATGACGAAAGAATAATGAAGCAAGTCATACGTGAAGCGGAAGAAGAAGTTATACAACCTAAAATAAAAATTACCGGATGTGACATAAACCCAAAAGCAATAGAAGGGGCAAAAAGAAATATCATAAAATCCGGCATGATTTCCTGGATTTCTTTGAAAAATACTTCTTTTGAACAAATCAAAAAAACTTCAAACAACGGAGTTATTGTTTCTAATCTCCCTTACGAAGTAAGGTTAAAATCGGTTAGCACAAAAGATTTGTATAAACTCTTGGGATTTCATTTGAAAAAAGAGTTCTCAGATTGGGACGCATGGTTGCTGACCGCTGATAAAAAATCAAGCGAATTTTTAAAACTCAAACCTCAAAATACATACGAGTTTTTTAATGGTAAAATAAAAGTGTATTTTAGTCACTATCCGATAATGTCGTTTAATTGACAAGAGAGTTAAATTCATTTCAGCAGACAGCTGCAAGAGTTACTTTAGCTTTAAATATCATTTATTCTGTTTTTTAATATGGAATACTTTGAGTGGCAATGAATGAATGTATGATAGATGTAGAATAAATGAAGATTTATAAGTGCTTAATAAAGCCCTACAAGATGTTTAATAGGAATAGATAAGGGCTTAACCTGAGCAATATCAAAAAAAATTTGTCGCATATTATTTATTAGTTATACAATGTGAAGTAATTTGAAAATGAGGAAATGTTTAGGATAGGAATAAAAATATATAAAACAAATACTAACCACTACTTTAAACCTTATAAGTTTCTGCAGAATATAATTGTTCAACTACATACATTTAATAAAGTTTCTTGTGAATCCTGAGAAAGATTGGATAAAAGAAAACCAACCACCTAACAGTCAATTTCATTTAATATTTGGCAAAACATAGAATAAATGGGGGCTATACATTTTAAATTAAAAAAACTCAATAAAATCAAATCTTTCGTTAAAAATTAATATTTTTGATTTTTACTGGACAATAGTGATTATCAAAGAATTTAAAATTTGTTTAGTCTTCGAAGCGAGCGGGTAAGAAAGCATGTGTTTGGCAAGCGAAGTGGTCGCTCTTGTGTTGGGGCTTGCCAAACTCTTGCTTTGCTGGTTGGTTTGTCAGCCGACAAACTTTATTTTTTGCACCGTCAGTCATGTTTTTTGCGTGTTTGCTAACGTTTTGCCGCTTACCGTTGTGGGGATTTCGGAGCACTTCACTGTCAACCAAACACAAATGTTGATAAGAAGCACAGCCTTCGATTTGCCACTTCAGCCGCTATTGTCACATACACGCTATTAGCAAATCGTGCAATTCTCTCTGTGTGTCGGAGGGAATGCTCTTTTGCAAAGCTTTGGAATGAGTATGGGGATTGTGTGGCTTTGCAAATGTGCATGACCAGGGTTGGTAATAAGTTTCTTCCTCCTGTCAATTAAATACGTGAATAGTTCCGTTGTATTGATATTGCTTGTTTTGCAAGTCGGTTACATTGATAACATAAAAATAAACACCGTCAGAAACTTTTTCTCCTGAGGTAGTACGACCATCCCATAAGTCAATGATGGCCGGGCTTACAGTTATTGTATTACTATATTCTGTCAATAAAATTCCCCAACGGTTATAAACAGAAACAGAAATTTCTTTTGCTCCTTCTACTTTTATGGAAAATACATCATTCACTCCGTCGTTGTTGGGAGTAAAAACATTGGGTATTTGAACCATTAAAGTATCATAAACGATAATTTGCAAAGAAAACGTGTCGGCACATTGGGGTAGGTTGTTATAAGCTATGAGTGTTACCGTATAAACACCTGAACTATCAAAAGTATAAGATGTGTCGGAAGCATTTGAAAAAATGGAATTATCAACAAGCCAGATAAAATTATTTGCATTACTTGATTGATTATTGAAGTCAACAAAAAGCGGTTCGGTACCGGTTTGCGGATTGGCTGTAAAAAGAGCATTTACAGGATTTATCTCAGGAACAAAAACGGTAGTATCAGAAGAACAACCATTACTGTCTAAAACAGTAATGGTATAATTTCCCGATGCAAGATTTAAAAAAGTATTACCGCTTTGAAAACCGTTGCCAATAGAATATTGGAAAGGATTACTTCCTGTTGCATTAATGGTAATTTTTCCGTCATCATTTCCGCAAACAGACGGAGTAATATTTAGAATTTATTTTTGGAGGTTCATTTACTTTTACCAAAACTTTTTCGGTGCGTGAACAACCGGGAGTGTTTTCAATACGAACGATATAAAGGGTTGTACTGTCCGGCGAAGCCATTGGATTGGCAATGTTTGGATTGCTTAAACCCGTAGTAGGCAACCAGTAATAATTGGTGCCACCACTTGCAAAAAGTTGTACGCTGTCTCCTTTGCAAATTACCGTATCTGCCGAAATACTTGTTGAAAAGGTATCGCAAGGGGTGGTGTAGGCGTTGATGAAAAGCAAATTCCAATTTGGGGCACCACTACTCGGGTTAGGGTTACTATGAACTATATTTAATGAATATCCATTAGCTCCGTTCGCAATATAAGATGATATGTCTGCCAATGCATCTGATCCGTTCATTGTAGCGTTAGCAGTATCATCATCTAGTCCAAATAATGTATTGTTTTGATAATAAAAATGCCCTTTTGCCCCTCCCCATCCCCATAAATAATTTACAGAATCAGAGCCTCCGACAACACCTAATATATTGCTGTTTATTGTTACAATGCTGCCGTCATACGTGTAATCAATAGCCCTATCTAACATTAATGATAGTCCAATGGGATTAGAATTATTTACAGGATTCATTCCCGTCATGGTATAAGATTCATTGCCGAAGTAATCCTTGTCGTTAATCCATAGAGTAGAAGCCACTCTGGATAGTGAAAGATTTTCGTATTCAATGTAAATAAATGCCGTCCACCATCCCCAATTTATTGGCAGATCAAATTGATCGGGAATAGTAATATTAAAGGTAGATGTTATAGAACTGTTTAAATCATTTGTTATATCATAGTAATAAAGTTTGGTCGGACTTGCATAGATAGTTTTATGCGAAACAGTCATAATACAATTCAGTGTATCGAAAATATAAGGAACGTTGTTTACTGTAATAGGAACAGAAGGAGGATAACCAATTCGATACGAAAATAAATACGCTTTTCTGATGGTGCTGCCCGGTTCAATGTATAAATTTAGTGTGCCAGAACCAAAACCACCACCAGTAGAAAATCCACCAGCCGTAACTCCCCCATAAAAAATATCCTGATGGAAAAGGGTTTGGGCGTATGTTGAGCCAATAGCAGCAACAAGGCCCATAACCGCAAGAGTAGCTTTTGCGAACAGTTTTATGAAATATGTAAATTTAGTTTTTATGTTTTTTGATTTTTTAGTGAAAAATTACAAAATTATTTGAATAAGTTTTTTTCTCCTGTCAATTAAATACGTGAATAGTTCCGTTGTATTGATATTGCTTGTTTTGCAAGTCGGTTACATTGATAACATAAAAATAAACACCGTCAGAAACTTTTTCTCCTGAGGTAGTACGACCATCCCATAAGTCAATGATGGCCGGGCTTACAGTTATTGTATTACTATATTCTGTCAATAAAATTCCCCAACGGTTATAAACAGAAACAGAAATTTCTTTTGCTCCTTCTACTTTTATGGAAAATACATCATTCACTCCGTCATTGTTGGGAGTAAAAACATTGGGTATTTGAACCATTAAAGAATCATAAACGATAATTTGCAAAGAAAACGTGTCAGCACATTGGGGCAAGTTGTTATATGCAATTAATGTTACCGTATAAACACCAGAACTGTCAAAAGTATATGTTGTGTTGAAAGCATTTGAAAAAATGGTATTGTCAACAAGCCAAACAAAGTTATTGGCATTACTTGATTGATTATTCAAAACAACAAAAAGCGGTTCAGTTCCTGTTTGTGGATTAGCCGTAAAAAAAGCATTTACAGGATTTATTTCAGGAACAAAAACGGTGGTATCGAGAAGAACAACCGATTGTTGTCTAAAACGGTAATGGTGTAATTTCCCGATGCAAGATTTAAAAAAGTATTACTGCTTTGAAAACCGTTGCCAATAGAATATTGGAAAGGATTATTTCCTGAAGCATTTATTGTAATTTTTCCGTCATCATTACCGCAAACAGAAGGAGTAATATTAATAGAATTTATTTTAGGCAAAGGATTTACTTTTACCAGTACTTTTTCTGTTCTTGAACAACCGGGTGTATTTTCAATGCGTACAATGTAAAGCGTTGTACTATCAGGCGAAGCCATTGGATTGGCAATGTTTGGATTGCTTAAGCCCGTCAGCAGGCAACCAGTAATAATTTGTTCCGCCACTTGCAAAAAGTTGTATGCTGTCTCCTTTGCAAATTACGGTATCAGCGATAATGCTTGTTGAAAAGGTATCGCAGGGTGTGGTGTAGGCGTTGAGAAAAAGAAAATTAAATTTAGGTCATAAGTAGCGATTGGATTAGGAGGTAAAAATTATTTCCAAAATTAAGTTATAACCAGTAGCTCCATTAGTCAAGTATACGAGAATATCTGCCAATCGCATCAGAATCCGTTCATAGTAGTATTGGCTGTATCATCATCTAAGCCAAATAGGGTATTGTTTTGATAATAAAAATGCCCTTTTGCTCCACTACATTCCAAAGTAAATTCACAGCATCGGAATACGCAATATTTCCAAGAATATTACTGTTTAAAGTTACATTGTCACTTCATTGTATTATCTAGCCCTATCTATCATTAAAGATAATCCAACAGGGATTAGCGTTATTTATCGGATTCATTCCAGTCATGGTATAGGATTCATTGCCAAGTAATCAATCTTTATCATTAATCCACACAGAAGAAGCCACTTTGGGTAAAGTAGGATTTTCGTATTCAATGTATAATAAAGCTGTCCACCATCCCCAATTTATTGGCAGACCAAATTGATTGGGAATAGTAATATTAAATGTTGATGTTATGGAACTGTTTAAATCATTTGTTATATCATAATAATACAGTTTTAGGTCGGCAACAGCATAGATTTATATGTGAAACTGTCATAATACAATTCAGTGTATCAAATAAATACGGTACACTGTTAACTGTTATTGGAACTGTTGGCGGATAACCAATTCTATACGAAAACAAATACGCATTTCTGATGGTGCTGCCCGGCTCGATATACAGATTTAACGTACCCGAACCAGAGCCTTGTCCGGTGGAGAAGCCCCCCGCGGTAACTCCCCCATAAAAAATATCCTGATGAAAAAGATTTTGTGCATGCAGAAAATTGCTTTTTAAAAAAAGGCAACTTATAAGCAGGGTGATATATAAAACAAAGCTTTTCACCTGAAAACATTTATCGTTCCGTTTACTGTTTTTATTTCGTCTTTCATGTCTGTCAGTTGTATGAGATAAAAATACACTCCGTCAGAAACCTGCACCCCGGCAGGGGTGTGGCCATCCCACAGGTAAATCGTTGCGGGGCTTTCCTGTATGGTGGTGGTGTACCTGTACACAATTTCTCCCCAACGGTTAAAAATATCTGCGTTTATTTCTTTTGCTCCTTCTACTTTTATGGAAAATACATCATTCACTCCGTCATTGTTGGGAGTAAAAACATTGGGTATTTGAACCATTAAAGTATCATAAACGATAATTTGCAAAGAAAACGTGTCGGCACATTGGGGTAGGTTGTTGTAAGCTATGAGTGTTACCGTATAAACACCTGAACTATCAAAAGTATAAGATGTGTTGGAAGCATTTGAAAAAATGGAATTATCAACAAGCCAGATAAAATTATTTGCATTACTTGATTGATTATTGAAGTCAACAAAAAGCGGTTCGGTACCGGTTTGCGGATTGGCTGTAAAAAGAGCATTTACAGGATTTATCTCAGGAACAAAAACGGTAGTATCAGAAGAACAACCATTACTGTCTAAAACAGTAATGGTATAATTTCCCGATGCAAGATTTAAAAAAGTATTACGGTTTGAAAACCGTTGCCAATAGAATATTGGAAAGGATTACTTCCTGTTGCATTAATGGTAATTTTTCCGTCATCATTTCCGCAAACAGACGGAGTAATATTTGAATTTATTTTTGGAGGTTCATTTACTTTTACCAAAACTTTTTCGGTGCGTGAACAACCGGGAGTGTTTTCAATGCGAACGATATAAAGGGTTGTACTGTCAGGCGAAGCCATTGGATTGGCAATGTTTGGATTGCTTAAACCCGTAGTAGGCAACCAGTAATAATTGGTGCCACCACTTGCAAAAAGTTGTACGCTGTCTCCTTTGCAAATTACCGTATCTGCCGAAATACTTGTTGAAAAGGTATCGCAGGGGGTGGTGTAGGCGTTGATGAAAAGCAAATTCCAATTTGGGGCAGCATACTCGGGTTAGGGTTAATATGAACTAGATTTAATGAATATCCATTAGCTCCGTTCGTAATATAAGATGATATGTCTGCCAATGCATCTGATCCGTTCATTGTAGCGTTAGCAGTATCATCATCTAGTCCAAATAATGTATTGTTTTGATAATAAAAATGCCCTTTTGCCCCTCCCCATCCCCATAAATAATTTACAGAATCAGAGCCTCCGACAACACCTAATATATTGCTGTTTATTGTTACAATGCTGCCGTCATACGTGTAATCAATAGCCCTATCTAACATTAATGATAGTCCAATGGGATTAGAATTATTTACAGGATTCATTCCCGTCATGGTATAAGATTCATTGCCGAAGTAATCCTTGTCGTTAATCCATAGAGTAGAAGCCACTCTGGATAGTGCAAGATTTTCGTATTCAATGTAAATAAATGCCGTCCACCATCCCCAATTTATTGGCAGATCAAATTGATCGGGAATAGTAATATTAAAGGTAGATGTTATAGAACTGTTTAAATCATTTGTTATATCATAGTAATAAAGTTTGGTCGGACTTGCATAGATAGTTTTATGCGAAACAGACATAATACAATTCAGTGTATCGAAAATATAAGGAACGTTGTTTACTGTAATAGGAACAGAAGGAGGATAACCAATTCGATACGAAAATAAATACGCTTTTCTGATGGTGCTGCCCGGTTCAATGTATAAATTTAGTGTGCCAGAACCAAAACCACCACCAGTAGAAAATCCACCAGCCGTAACTCCCCCATAAAAAATATCCTGATGGAAAAGGGTTTGGGCGTATGTTGAGTCAATAGCAGCAACAAGGCCCATAACCGCAAGAGTAGCTTTTGCGAACAGTTTTATGAAATATGTAAATTTAGTTTTTATGTTTTTTGATTTTTTAGTGAAAAATTACAAAATTATTTGAAAGTATTATTACAATTTAACATTTATGTTGGGGAGAAAAATATTATCAAATAGAATGTTACTTATCTGTCGGCGTGTCGGTAAGAAAGCATGTATTTGGTAAGCGAAGCGGTCGCTCGTGCGGTAGGGCTTGCCAAACTCTTGCTTTGCTGGTTGGTTTGTCAGCCGACAAACTTTATTTTTTGCACCGTCAATCTTGTTTTTTGCGTGTTTGTTATTAAACAAATATACGCAATGTTTTCTTTTTTTGTTTCTTCATGGCGGAAAAAACGCCAAAAATTTCTAATATTATGAAACATAAGGGGAAACAAGATATATTGGAATATTCCACCAAACTTATGAAAATTATGCGTTATTACCCTACTTTCTATTGGCTCCTACAAGTATCAAGAAGTTTTAAGTGAATTTTTATAGAGCATAGCGAAATCATTTTGAAGTGAAAAGTGCGATTCACACAACAACTGCATTTTAATTTAGGCGGGAGTTTGGCGCATAAAACTGTCTGCCGGCAATAAAAGCAAAGAAGAAAATTCCGGCGGAGAGCAGCCATTGAAGCCGTCATTTCCCATCTGAAACGGCAGTTTAAAATGAAAATCAATTATTTTTTCGGAAAAGGGAAAGCACAGATAAATGCCATTTTATCGGCAGCAGCGTGGAATTTGAAGAATTTTATGGAAAGGTTAAAGAAAAACTTTTCTTTTTTGTTTATTTTTCACAAAATTATTAGAGTATTTTGAGGAAAAAATTTCCGGTATTCTTTGCATTAAAAATTTGGAGTGGCTTTTTAAGGATTAACTAAATAAATTTTATGTCTATAGTGTTGAAATAGAGATACAAGATTGTAATTATAAATTTTAGATATTTCTCCTGAATTACCACAATAGATATCTCTTCCTTTTGAAGAATTTAAAGGACGTACTATATTCACTGTTATTCAAATTTCTATTTTTGAGCGATAGATAAGGTCTTTACTGAATATCCATTGTTTATTGTTTCTAAGTTGCAGGATGTATATGCAGCTTAGTGATATCGTTTGAAGGGTAGTTTCTTGCCTCTCAATCTTTCTTTGCATTGATTGATATGAATGTATATTTGTTAATTTTGACGCAATGCGAATAAAAAATCTATATTTTTTCAATTTATTGATTTTTCTCTGGATATTGGCAGGAGCATTGTTGTTATTCATTTTTGATTTTGCTTCTTTGCATCTGGCGTTAAACAGATTTCATTTTCCGTGGTTGGATTTTGTCATGAAATACTTGACGCATCTGGGTGATGGTATTTTTTTTGGTTTAACGGTTCTGTTTTTTATCATCAAAAAAAAATTCCGTCTATCGAAAATATTGGCGATTACCGGAGTGGCCGTTTTATTATGCACTCAGGTTTTAAAACGTTTAGTTTTTCATGAAGCATTAAGACCCGTAAATTTTTTGGATCAGATGCCGGGTTTGTCATTACCTGAAGGCGTTGAGTTGCATCAATGGTTTAGTTTCCCATCCGGCCATTCGGCCTCAATTTTTTCATTGATCACCATCGCTGCATTTTATTACAACAAACCCTGGCAGCAAACGTTGCTATTTTTGACGGGTTTGATTGTGGCTTATACGCGGGTATATTTGTCGCAACATTTTTTTCATGATATTTGGGCCGGTTCACTAATCGGTTATGCTTTGGCTGTGGTTACGTTATATTTCACAAATCCTGACTCAAAATGAATTTAATTGACACAATCAAATTGTTCGTATTTTTATTGTTGGCATTTGTTGCTTTTGTTGCTTTCAACGGAAATACTCATTTGTTTGATTGGGATGAAATCAATTTTGCCGAAGCTGCTCGTGAAATGATAGTTACCGGCGATTATGCCACGGTGAGGATAGATTATCTTCCTTTTTGGGAAAAACCACCATTGTTTATATGGATGCAGGCCATGAGCATGAAAATGTTTGGTATCAATGAGTTTGCAGCACGTTTTCCCAATGCATTGGCCGGTTTTTTCACTTTAATCACGGTGTTTTTCATCGGTAAAAAACATTATGACATTTCCATTGCGTTCAAATGGATGGTTTTGTTCACCATCTCTTTGTTGCCTTTGTTTTATTTTAAGTCGGGTATTATCGATCCCTGGTTTAATTACTTTATTTTTACGGGATCTTATTTCGTATATTTGGCATCTCAGACACGCAGGATATCGCACATCATAGCGGGTGGAATTTTGCTTGGATTGGCTGTAATGACCAAAGGACCGGTGGCTTTGTTGCTGGCGGGTTTAACGTATGCGATGTATGAGGTTTTCAATAAATTCAATTCATTTTTGTCTTTAAAACTTATTATTACTGGTATAATTTGTGTTTTTTCTGTCGGAGGCATTTGGTTTTTGCACGAATGGTTTAATGGTAGGTGGTATGTGATTGAAGAATTTATTTTGTATCAAATACGACTTTTGCAAACAGAGGATGCAGGACACGGAGGTCCTTGGTATTATCATATAGTTGTATTGTTGTTGGGGGTTTTTCCCTCTTCGGCATTAATGATCGAATATTTCTATCGTAATGGCAGCTGGAAGAAATTTCATCTGCAAGTATTTATGTTTTGTTTGTTTGCCGTAACGTTAGTCGTATTTTCGATTGTGAAAACCAAAATTATTCATTATTCCTCACTCTGCTATTTTCCTGTCACTTTTTTTGGTGCTTTGGGGTGGAATAAAATAGAACAAACAGGAAAAGCATCCATTTTCTTTAAATTGATATTTGGTTTGACAGGATTCCTTTTTGCTTTTGCTTTTTTACTGGTGTCTCAGATTGAAAAAATTAAAAATTGGATTTTTCAAAATATAGAGATTAAAGATCCTTTTGCTTTGGCCAATTTTAAACAAAACATAGAATGGGGTGGGTATGAATGGTTGCCGGGGTTATTGATGTTTTGGTGATGGTGGTACTTTTTGTAAAAACCGGATGGAAAACAAGGTTTAAAGTAATGTTTCCATTGATATTTGCTGCTTTTTGGAGCGCAATCGTGATGATAACGCCTCGTGTAGAAAAATACTCACAAGCACCGGCAATTGCCATGTATGAAATGATAGGCAATCAATATCCCGGAGTGGTAGTTTATCCGTATGGTTTTAAATCTTATGCTCATTTGTTTTATAGCCGCAAGAAACCCGGCATGGGCAATGATTGGCAGGAAGAAATGCAAAAAGGACATAAGGTGTTTGTGGTGACAAAAGTGATACACGAGGAAGAGTTTCAAAATAAGTTTCCATCAATGAAACCTGTGATGAGAAAAGGCGGGTTTATTTTGTGGTCTAATGTGTGAAAAACTCTTTGAATTTATCAAAATAACTTTTTGATTTATGGGTTTCGGGGGTTTGGAAGTTAGGAGAATTTTTCAACTGTTCAACCAATTTTTTTTCTTCTTTGTTTAATTTTTCAGGGATGTAAGCATTTATATGCACAAGAAAATCGCCTGTGCTTGAAGTGTTTGGATGTGGCAATCCTTTTCCTTTTAGACGAAAAACTTCACCCGGTTGAGTGCCGGGTTTTATTTTTATTTTCACTTTTCCGGTTAATACAGGAATTTGTATTTCGGTACCGAGGATTAAATCGGCAATATTCAGAGTTAAGTCGTAGAGTATATTCTGACCATCTCGTTTGAATAATTGATGAGGAATTTCTTCTATGACCACTATCAGATCGCCGGGTATCCCACCTCTTGGCGCAGCATTGCCTTTTCCGCTCAATCTTAACTGCATGCCTTCCTCGACACCGGCGGGAATATTAATTTCAATAATTTCCTCTTCTCTTACGATACCGTCTCCAAGACATTTTTTGCATTTGTTTTTGATGCTTTGTCCTGCACCACCACATGATGGACAAGTGGTGGTTGTTTGCATTCTGCCCAAGAAAGTGTTAGTTACGCGTGTGACACGTCCCGAACCGTTGCATGTGGCACAATATGAAAATGAATTGCCATTTTCTGCTCCCGTACCATTACATGATTGACAGGAAACGAATTTGTTCACCTTAATTTTTTTCTTTACTCCGGTGGCAATTTCCTCCAAAGTCAACGACAGTTTGATTCTGATATTACTTCCACGGTGGACAGAACGGGAGCGTTGTCCACCAAATCCAAAATCTTCAAAACCAAAAGCCCCTGAAAATATGTCATTGAAATGTTCGAAAATGTCTTCAACGGAAGAAAATCCGCCGCCAAAACCTCCTCCACGCATACCTGCATGGCCAAATTGGTCATACTGTTTGCGTTTATCCGGATTGCTTAATACTTCATAAGCTTCGGCGGCTTCTTTAAATTTTTCTTCGGCTTCTTTATCACCGGGATTCCGGTCGGGATGATATTTCATGGCCAGTTTTCTGTAGGCCTTCTTGATTTCTTCTTGAGAGGCGTTTCTACTTACTCCTAAAACTTCGTAATAATCTCTTTTTGACATAAGTTAAGATTTATTGGCCTATCACTACTTTAGCATGACGGATAATTTTTCCGTTCAAAGTATATCCTTTTTCTACCACGTCAACAATCTTTCCTTTTAAATCTTCAGAAGGAGCAGGAATCTGTGCGACGGCGTTGTGTAATTCATAATTTAATGCGTCTCCGGGGCTTACTTCGATCTCTTTTAATCCCTTTTTTTGGAGAGTATCATGCAATTTTTTGTGAATCAGGCGGTATCCTTCTCTTACCATTTCAATGTCATCGGTATTTTCGATATTTTTCAATGCCCGGTCAAAATCATCCAAAACAGGCAGTATAGATGAAATAATTTCTTCTCCGGCTGATTTGATAAGCTCCAGGCGGTCTTTCGAAACTCTGTTTTTATAGTTTTGAAATTCTGCGTAGAGACGTATATACTTATCTTCCCATTCTGTAGCTTTTTCTTCCCAATTGACCAATTCATCTTCCTGATGAGAGGGCAGGGCCTCTTCTTCACTTACATTTTCATTCTCAACATTGTTTTCACCGGCAGATTCATTTTCTTTAAAATTGGATTCATCTTGCATCTGCCCGTTTGATTGATGTTGATTTTTTATATTTTCATTCTCACGATTCATAGGCTTGCATTTTGGTTTTGATGAGATATTCTCAACTATTTTGCCAATTAGTGATTAATTGCCAAATTGTCAGTATTTTAAGAGTAATAGCGTCTTTTTTTCCAGGCAGAAGTTGAAGAAGGGGTATGTATCTTTAGTATCTTTCTTCAAAAATGCCGACTTATTGTGATAAATCCATGCAGATAAAATGGCAGCCGATTCATTTATAGCTTCATCGTTATTTTGAAGCGAAGCAGGATCAAAGTATTTGTCTACAAAATGTGTAGTGAAGTTTCCGTTTTGAAATTCGGGGTGTTGTAAAACAAATTTACAGAAACCGAGGGTGGTGGAGATTCCGGCTATTTTATAATCGTTGATGGCTCTAATCATTTTGTTGATGGCTTGCTGACGGTCCGGAGCATGGACGATTAATTTGGCAATCATGGGGTCGTAGTAAATTGGAATTTCCATGCCTTCTTCAAAACCATCGTCAACTCTTACACCGGGTCCTCCGGGCACTTTATAGACATGAAGTTTGCCAATATCGGGCAAAAACTTGTTAGACGGATCCTCTGCATATACTCTCACCTCTATGGCATGTCCATTTATTTTCAAATCATCTTGTTTGAACGACAGCTTTTTGCCTCTTGCAATTTCAATTTGTTCTTTCACCAGGTCGATTCCTGTGATCATTTCGGTAACAGGATGTTCCACTTGCAAGCGCGTGTTCATTTCAAGAAAATAAAATTTACCTTGACCTTCGTATATAAACTCGACGGTGCCGGCTCCTGTATAATTACAAGATTTGGCAACCATTACGGCACATTCTCCCATGGCCTTTCTTGTTTCTTGATCAATCACAGGGGAGGGGGCTTCTTCAATCACCTTTTGATGCCGGCGTTGAATAGAACATTCACGTTCGAACAAATACACATAATTACCATGTTCGTCGGCCAAAATTTGGATTTCTATGTGTTTCGGATTGGTTATATACCTTTCGATGAAAACCGAACCATCGCCGAATGCGGCCTGAGCTTCACTAATGGCTCTTTGTAGTTGTTCGGGCAGTTCTTCTGCGTTATGAACGATGCGCATACCTTTCCCACCGCCACCTGCCGAGGCCTTGATCAACAAAGGAAAACCTGTTTGTTTTGCAATGTCAATCGCTTCGTCCAATGATTGAATGGCTTCTTCGGTACCGGGAACAAGTGGCACATTATATTTTTTTGCAGCTTTTTTTGCTTCTATTTTACTTCCCATGATGCGTATGGCTTCCGCCGACGGACCAATGAATTTTATGCCCGCTTGGGTTACTTTCTCAGCAAAGATGGGATTTTCCGATAAAAATCCATATCCGGGATGTATGCCATCGGCCCGATATTTTTTTGCCACTTCAATGATTTTATCCATGTTGAGATATGATTGGGCTGATGGTGCCGGACCTATGCATTCGGCAAAATCGGCATACTTAACAAAGGGAGCTTTACGGTCGGCTTCAGAGAAAACAGCAATGGTTTCAATGCCCATTTCTTTGCATGTACGCATCACACGCAAGGCAATTTCTCCACGGTTGGCAATCAGTATTCTTTTCATTCTTTGGATGTTTTGATTTTTGAATAAATAATTCCTGCCAACAAAAATACTACAATGATACTTAATGTAAGTTCAACAGGAACTATAAACCAATGATGAACGATTAATTTAAAGCCGATAAATGCCAGAATGGCAGCCAAACTGTAGTGAAGATAATCAAAATTTAGGACCATATAGGCCAAAACAAAATAGATAGAACGTAATCCCATTACAGCCAAGATGTTGGAGGTAAAAGCGATATAAGAATCGGTGGTTATGGCAAATACTGCAGGTATTGAATCCACGGCAAATATCAAATCGGACATTTCGATGGCTAATAAAGCCAAAAATAAAGGAGTGGCATAAACTTTATTATCTTTAAGTTTAACAAATAGTTTGTTTCTGTATAATTTGTCTGTAATGCGAAATTTTGAAACAATCCATTGATAAATTCGCGAATCTTTAATGTTGAAATCTTCGTTTTTTTGAGTGAGCATTTTGTAGGACGAATACAACAACAATGCGCCGAAAATATAAAATGTCCAGGTGAAAAGAGATAAAAGTTTAATTCCGGCAATGATAAATATCGCTCTGAAAATAATGGCTCCTAAAATTCCCAAATAAAGTACATTATGTTGATATCTTACCGGTATATTAAACATTTCGAAGATCATCGCCATCACAAACAAATTGTCTACACTCAATGATTCCTCAATTAAAAATGCCGAAATATATGTCAATGCCGCATTTGTGCCGGATATATCTTTTTTATCGTTGAGATACAGTCCAAACCAATGATTTTCATATGCATAATAAATGAAAATGGAAAATGACAAACCAATGCTGATCCAAATGATACTCCAGGTAGCAGCAGTGATGAATGTCGGCTTTTTATCTCCGATGTATTTATTGTATAGCAATAAATCAGCAACGATTAAAATCAAAAATAAGATAACCGTATATATCCATAAAATGGAATGTTCCATAAGTTTTAGAATTGTGGCGAAAATACTAAAAGAAATTTTGGGAGAAAGTAAATTAATAATTATTTAAATAAAAATTTAATCCTATTAGTTTTGTGATCTATTTAAAAGGAAAAATGTAAAATGTAACTGCAACTTTCAGAAAATTTTTAATGTAGAAGCATATAATTGTTGGTCTGATGCGCCTGTCACAATATATTCACCCGGTGGAATATTCTCTCCGTTGATGATTTTTATGCCGTAAGGAGTATGATAATAGCAGAAAATTCCATAAAACTCTTCTCCATTTTTGTTTCTCAAAACCAATAGAACTTTGTTGGGTTTCTCACATAAATGAAGAGGCGTGTCTTCAGGGGTTATGACGTTAAAAGATTTGTCCTCCTTATTGCAAATCGCCACTGCAGAATAAGAAATAAATTTTTCACCGTAAATATCTTCTGCCACCAATCGATAATAGTATTTTCCACTGCAAATGTTTTCGTCCATTTCAAAATAGTCAAATTCTATGGAAAGTTCGCCAACTGCAGGCATGGTTTTGATAATTTCAAAATTTTTTCCGTCGTTGGATCTTTCGATATAATAATTTTTAATCGCTTTTTCGAATGTGATGGTCCAATAAATATATACCTTACCATGATTATAAACCGCTTCAAAACTTTTGAGATGCAATCCGATATTTTGGCGGTTTGCATTCATTTTATTGGAAAAAAGAACGCTTGAGATCAATAAAAAAATTAGGCTTAAACGTTTTTTAAGATATGTATGTAAAAAGTTTCCGGCCAAATTTTCTAATTTCGTTGCGCAAATACAAATTTAAAAAATTTTTTTTAAATACGAAAATGTTAGAAGATAAAAATAAAATGGTCACTCCTTTGGACCAACTGGGAGAATTTCCATTGATAGAGCGTTTAACCAAGGATTTTCCTGTAAGCAGTAATAAATTGATAAAAGGTGTTGGTGATGATGCAGCAGTGATAGACAATGGCGATGAGTATTTGCTTATTACCACCGATATACTTACTGAAAACATACATTTTGATTTTATGTACACGCCGCCCAAGCATTTGGGATACAAAATGGCCGTGGTGAATTTCTCGGATATTTATGCCATGAATGGCAAACCTGAAGTAATGACTATAGGAATGGCTTTATCTAACCGAATGTCGGTGGAAGTATTGGAAGAGATATACGAAGGGGTAGCCATGGCTTGCGAGAAATATGGGGTTATGCTTGCCGGAGGCGACACTACCTCTTCGTCCGGAGGGCAATTTTTTTGTATAACGGTAACCGGACGGGTCAATAAAAACAAAATAACCTACCGATCGGGTGCAAATACCAATGATTTGGTTTGTGTAACGGGAGATTTAGGGGCAGCGTATGCCGGTTTACAATTGTTGGAACGGGAGAAAAGAATTTTTTTAGAAAATCCACAAGTTCAACCGGATTTATCGGAATATGATTATGTTTTGCAAAGACAGTTAAAACCGGAAGCGCGTAAAGACATCGTGGAATGGTTTGAAAATCAAAATGTGGTTCCTACTTCGATGATAGATATTTCCGATGGACTTTCGAGTGAAACCATACATTTGTCAAAGGCCTCCGGAAAAGGCTTGATTATTTATGAAAATAAAATTCCAATTGATTGGCAAACAGCCAAAGTGGCAGAAGAATTAAACATGCATGCAGTAAATCTTGCGTTGAACGGGGGAGAAGATTATGAACTGTTGTTTACCATAAAACCGGGAGATTTTAATAAAATCACACAAAATAAAAACATTCACATTATAGGTTATGTCGGAGACGAAGGCCAAAAACCTGCTTTAATCACCAATGCAGATCAATGGGTTGAAATGAAAGCATTGGGATGGAAGTCGTTTTGAATCGATTGTTTAAAAAATGTTAGATTTTCTGAAATGACTTTAACTATGACTATTTTTATCATCAAACAATAAAATTTTAAATTATGAATAAGAAAAAAAATAAAACTCCAAATTATTTGGAAAATTCCAAAGAGATTGCAGATGAATTGAATGAATTACTTTCTGATTATCAAGTTTTTTATATGAACGTCAGAGGTTTTCATTGGAATATCAAAGGTGAAAAGTTTTTTGAATTACACATGAAATTTGAGGAATTATACAACGATTTGGCGATGAAGATAGACGAAATTGCCGAAAGAATCCGCACACTTGGTTTTTTCCCGTTGCATACTTTCAAAGATTATTTAGAAAATGCAACTGTCAAGCCGGTCAAAAATCTATCAGAAGGTAAGGAATGTGTCAAAGAAATTGTCAAAGCCCTTGAAACCATTTTGCCAAAGCAGCATAAAATTTTGATTATGACCGAAGACACCGATGAAAGTACCAATGCTTTAATGAGTGATTATTTGAGAGAACAGGAAAAATTGCTTTGGATGTACAGGTCTTACCTCGGTCAATAATCATCAAACAACTCGTGTAAAAAGACAGTATTTTACTCTTTTTTCTTAAAATCCTTTTTTGGGCATTAAAATATCAAAATGAATCAGGAGATAGATTAAACGGATTTACTCTGAATGATTATTCCTTGTTATCTCTTGATTCAATTCATCCAGGCATTTTTTTAATTTAGAAATATTTAATTTTCCTTTAAATACTTTATGTAACCAATTTTCATGGTCATATACCAAAGTCATTGGGATGGTATCAATCCAACAATCTACAAATTTCAAAGACAGGCGATAGAAATTGTCCTGTTTAAGTTCATTTTTTTCAAGATATTTTTTTATTGTGTCTGTTTCTTCATCACTAATAAAATAAAAAGAAGTATGAGGATACTGCGAAGTCAATGCGATTAATTTTTTTAAATCTTTTAAGCATGGTCGGCAATGGCTATTCCAAAAATAAATCACGATTATATTTTCAAATGAAAAATCAACAGTGTATTCATCAAAATTCAATATATTAAATTGAAAAATATCATATTTTTCTTCGTCCGGAATTTCAAAATAGTCATCAGGCAAAGTGTCCACGAAAGGTATTAGATTTACATTCTCAGTTGGAAATAGAAAATCGTTGAGACGGTACTCTTGTGTATTGTACATCTCTTGAATATTATATGTGTATGGTTTGGTCTTATAAACCTGCCAATTTATATATGCAAACCAAATCCAAATGATAATACCTGCAATCAGTCCCGTGATAATTCCTTTGATGAAAAATTTATCAAATATTTCCATCTTTATGTATTAAAAAATCAAAAAGTTAATCAAGGAAAGTATGCTGACTCCTGCAAGGAAGGCAATGATGACACCAAAAAAAATACCACCTAAATAAAACAAAATACACCCAATCAAGTCAATAACTTTATCAATTTTCATATACTCAATAATTTATAGTTTTAAAAGACCCCAAGCCAATAGCAACCAAGCGATACCTTTGAGCAAAAAAAATAGAAATCCGGCTTTAATTAAACGCCTGTATTTGGGCCTTGAATGAAAAAACTTAATCATTTTCCAAAATAATTGACGATTTTTCTAAATATATCAAAATAAAGTGTCACATACAAAGTTAAGGACATTAACCAAATGACCATGATATTGACATAAAATGTGTCGGCATATTTATTAAAAATCTTTTTGTGTGGGGCAAAAAAATGTGCCCTGAATTTTTTTGGAGTCATAAAAATAGGATCTGCCAAGCGATAAATTCTCCCATCTTTTTCGATGATTTTATTAAACTCGTTTTTGTTTGTTACCAAATCTGTAAGGGCATCATTGGTATACCGGTCTTTCATTCTGATAAATTTTTCTTTATCTTCGGGAGTGGAAGTCATTTTGACAATTATGGCGTCTTTGGCTTCATTGGCAAGATTGTATTGACGAATGTAAAATCGATTGAGTTCATTCAAATAATTTTCGGCTTTTTGCAAAACAATTTCATCAGGTTTTTCCGGGTCTACTTTATCAAGGTCAAAACCTATGGGAACTTTTGGGTTTTCTTCCAGTTCTTCGCGAACTGTATTGGCAAATACGGTCCATTCATATCGTGGGTCAATTTCTTTGTTTTGAGTAATCATATAGAGCTTGATGTTGCTAAGTTTTTCACGCAGCTTGGGAATTAAAAAATTTTTCTTAAAATCTGAATTTTTCAGGATATAATCGTATTTATAAAATATTTTTTCAAACTTGTTGTCTTTAAATTGTTTAACAGCCAATGCTTCGAATGCCCAGCGGGATGTCATCATTTCACCGGCCAATGGCACACTATTGGTAACTGTGAGCATAGGGTTAAGTTTTTCAAATTTCACGATGACGCCGCTTAATATCAACTGAGGGATTATCATAAATGGGATCAAAATATAAATTGTGACGGCCGAGTTGAAGGCCGACGAAATGTTAAGTCCAAGCATATTGGCAAAACAAGAAGTGGTAAAAACCAGGAAAAAATATTCCCACCACATGCCTTTAATTTCAAGAATGGAATTGCCCACCAATAAAAAAGACCATGTTTGGATAAATGAAATCAAAAACATGATGAAAATTTTGGAGAAAAGGTAGGCAGTATTGCTTAGATTGAGAAACTTTTCGCGTTTGCGGATTTTTCTGTCCTTGAAAATTTCTTCGGCACTAACGGTCATACCTAAAAAGAGTGCAACAATCACACACATAAAAAGGTATGCAGGAAGATTCTCATTTTCTCTGTAAATATATCCTATGATGTTGGTTTTGTCGGTATTGTAATAACGTATGAGGAAACTGAGTATAAATGCCAATAAGGGTGCTTCGAGCAAATTGATATACATGTATTGCTTGTTTGCCAGTTTCGATAAAATATCCCGTATGGTAAATACTTTCCATTGTCTGAAAAAATTGGGGATTTTCAGGTTGCTTTTTGGGACGGTTTCCGGGTCGGGAGGAAGTGAAATTTTTCTTTCGATGTTTTTTAAATATTCGGCATACCATTCTCTTGGAGGAATTTTACGCGTAAGAGTTGGATTCCCGTATTCATCCAGCACTTTTGTTTCGATGATATTAAAAATTTGTTCAGGATTGACATTGCCACACAATTGGCATTCACTTTCATCGCTGTTGACATGGTTGATTTGTTTTTTAAAATAAATCACAGCGTCAATGGGGTTCCCATTATATATAGGGTATCCGCCTGTATCTAATATAATCAATTGGTCGAACATTTTGAAAATATCGGACGAAGGTTGGTGAATGACTACAAAAACAAGTTTGCCCTTTAAAGCCAGTTCTTTCAGCAAGTCCATGATATTCTCCGAGTCGCGCGATGATAGTCCTGATGTGGGTTCATCTACAAACAACACGGAGGGCTCCCTGATAAGTTCCAAAGCGATATTGAGCCGTTTTCTTTGTCCGCCGCTGATGGTTTTTTCCAAAGGACTTCCCACTTTGAGGTCTTTGGCTTCATACAATCCAAGATTGATCAAAGTATCATTGACAAGTTGGGTGATCTCTTCATCAGTTTTATCTGCAAAACAAAGTTTGGCATTATAAAAAAGATTTTCAAATACCGTCAATTCTTCAATGAGGAGGTCGTCTTGTGACACATAACCTATGACTCCTTCTATTTTTTCCGGCTCTTTGTGTATGTCAATTCCGTTGATGGTAACTCTTCCGGTGGTTGGATGATAAGTTCCATTCAGCAAATTGAGCAATGTGGATTTGCCGGCGCCGGATGCTCCCATAATTCCCACCATTTTGCCGGATTCGCTATAGAAGTTGAATGGATGCAGGCCATAATTACCTTTTTTAAACTTATAGGTAAGATTGACAGCTTTAAAGATGATTTTCTCCCGATTTGTCTCAGATAGAAATATGCTGACAATATCGCTGTAGTAGATCGGTTGAATTTTAGAACTTCTCAGAGAAGATCCTTGAGTGAAAATGTAAATTTTTTCGGGAATTATTGCTTGTCCGTTGAGAAGCAACTCGGTTTTGCCAAAATAACGAAATGCAAAAAGTCCAACGCTTTTTATCCGGAGTATATGTATTTCATCTTGCAATCCGTCTATTAACAAATGTTTATAGGGTTGGTTGTTTTCACTTCTTGATGAAAGTACCAATACGTTGGAATTTTTGATTCTTTGCCCTGCGGGTAATTTGACAAACTCTTCCAATAATTCAAATTCTTCGATATCTACATTAAAAGTTTCTGCCACTGTGATGAGAAATTCTTTTTCCTGCTCGGTTACGATGTCTCCGGAATATATAAATTCGAGCAGACGAAGCAGAACGATTATTTTTTGTTTTTGTGTGAGTTCTTCATTGATTTGTGTACAAATTCTCAGTACTTTTACTGAATTGACCGCGGTACGTTTGCGTTTTTTTGACGAATCGGTACCTTTTTGTTGTTCAAGATATTCATCAAAAATTTTTAAATACTCATCAACAAGATCTTGGCTTAATTGTTGTTTTAAAAAACTTTCTACAACATCTCGGCTTCGCCAGCTGATATCTTCCACATCGCAAATGATAGCAAACAACTGCATTAGGGCTTTTAATATCCTTTCACTCATCTTAGACAGTAATTTTTGATGTGAATTTAAAAAAAAAGGCGTTATGAATTGATCATAACGCCTAAATTAAATAAAAAAAATCTTTATTTCTTGAAATTGAGAAGAAGTACGGCACATCCTGAAGACGATACAGTGGGGTCAAGTTGTGCCTGAATGATGGCATTGATAGTGTTGGTTACCTTGAAATCCCAATAAGGTGCATTTTTGTAATTTTTGTTTGAGAACAAAACATTGTTTTGTTCGTCAACAAGATTAAAGATAAGGTTCCCGTCTGTAAGACCGGAACATGCGGCTATTCTATAAGTTGATCCTCCATATAGCGTAACGTGAAATTCTGCAACTTCATCATTTAACAAAAGGGCTCTGTAGGCCTGCCCATCTGAAATATAATTTGAAGGCATGTGTTTGTCACAAATTTTGGCAATAGTGTCGCACTGCGCATTTAATTTGACTGTTGTAAGAGCAGCCAACAAAATTAATATTGTCGTTAATCTTTTCATATTGTCAAATTTTATTTAAGAAATAATCTTGTTACGTATTTGTTTAATTTTTTCGGTTATTGATCTTAATTGTTCGTCATTGATTGTTACAGTTGTTTTACTGTTGATGGTAGTGACACGATTGGCAACATCATGTGTGGGTTCGACATATTCATATGTGTATACAATTTGATCAAATACTGTTTCAAGGTCTATCAATTGGTCGATTAATTCGGCATATTCGGGTTTTTCTTTATAAAATGGTTCGAGCAATTTTTTTAAGTTTTTGATAGTAATTTTTTGTTCACCTATTCTTTGGATAACATCTTTATTTTTCGTTTTTTCGGCAACATTCACGGCAAACCACAAAGATTCTATCCATCCTCCGGTCAGCACCAATGCACTTACGTCTTTTCTTTTATTGTTTTTCAGAAAATTGTCTGCTTCCTGGTATGCGTCTGAAACCATCACCAAAAGAGAATCCTGGTTGCCCATGTTTCTCTCGAATCTTTTGATAAGATCTTGAGAAAAAGCACCACTGACGCCCAATTCTTCTGCCAATTTATTGACTGCCGTAAGATATGTAATCCCATTTTGTGTTTGTTGATAAATGGTGACATAAGCCAGGTCGGCTCCTAAAATACCAAGATTGAGTGCTTTTTGAAAATTTGTCGTATATTTTGATACATTTTTTGCCTCATTGAGAAGTGATGCATCATAAGGTGCTCCGGATTTTTGAATGAGCATGGCCGTTTGAATGGGCGATGGCAGGCTAAACACCTGTCCTTCTATGTTCACAAGATTAGATTTGGTAGAATCGGATTTTATTTCCATGAGTTGGTCCGGTTGTTCTTCTTCGCCGCCACAAGATATAATCATCGTGGCAGTCATGAAAATAATTGATAAGTTTAGTAATTTTTTGCCTGGAATCATGTACTTTTAATTTTAATTACCATGCAAAGAAAAAAAAATTTTAAAACATAAAAAAATAATCTTCACTTATTTTGATAATTCTTTTTAAAACAGGCAATTAGCGGGCGGTGGTCAGACAGATTGACATCTAATGTGTTAAAACTCACCGGTTCAAAATGACCGGAATAAAAAATATAATCAATTCTCAAGCCCGGTAATGGCCCCAGATATGTTACGCCCATTTGGCTGCCTTTGGCCAAAAATGAATCATCAAAATATTGAGTGAGCTTTTCATAAGCATATGAGTTTGGAATATCGTTTAAGTCGGTACATATTATTATAGGCAAGTCAAAACGCTTCAAAGTTTTAATAAATGTGTCAATTTGAAGTTGACGATAATACATGGCCCGGTTTACTTTTTTCAAGATATCGAAAACTTTTTCTTGTATATTGATTTTTTTCTGTTTTAGTTTCTTTTCTTTATCTTTATCTGTGAATGACTCAAGATACAACATTTCATGATGTCTGAATTTTACGGATGCAGCATGTAAATTTCCAATTAAGATAGTGTCTCCGGGCGAGCGTATGATTTTTGTCAAAATCCATGCATTGCCTCTTATGCTGTCAATTTCATGATGCATGACAGGAATAACGTGATATTTGCTGAATGTGGCTATTCCCCAATAATTGCTGTCATTCACAATGTGTGTATAGTGAATGTGCGAGTATTTATATCCCAAAGCTAAAATTTTGTCGAGTGTTTTGAAAGGGTACCTAATTGAATTGCTATGATAGAAATCTTGCATGCAAAGTATATCGGGATTTTCTTTTGCAATCAAGTCCATGATTTTGTCCCTTACTTTTCTGTCGCGGGTCCATGAATATAAGTCAAAATCTCTTACATTAAATGACATGATTTTGATATCAGATGTTTGACAATTGGATTCATTTAACGGCAATTGATAAAAACGGGGTATTTTGTAGGATATAATTATTCCTGTTAATAAAAAAACAATGGTAAATGTATTGGTGGTCCATATGCGAAATGTTATCAAAGCCACTATTAACCATAGAATGAAAAGATAAGGATAGGCAAATTGAAGGATAGAAATGTAGGGAATATGAGCAGGTGGGATAAACGCAACCGTGAAACTAAGAAAATACAATATTGTGATGAAGACAAAAAGTTTAGAAAGGAAGTTTGACATTTTAAAGAAAAATTAGAGTTTCAGAGAATGTCCCATTTTTTCTTTTTTAGTTTTTAAATAATGATAATTGTGTGGATTGGGAGTAATTTGAATGGGAATGTTTTCAACAATTTCGAGACCGTAACCGGCCAAACCAATTCTTTTTCTGGGGTTATTGGTGAGCAATCGAATTTTTTTGACATTTAAATCCCTGAGAATTTGGGCGCCAATGCCATAATCTCTTTGGTCCATGGCAAATCCCAATTTGAGATTGGCTTCTACTGTGTCGAGCCCTTCCTCTTGAAGTTTGTATGCTTTCAATTTGTTGATCAATCCGATACCTCTTCCTTCCTGGTTCATGTAAACGATGACCCCCTTGCCTTCCTTTTCGATCATTTGCATGGCTGCTTGCAGCTGGGGCCCACAATCACACCTGTGAGAGTGAAATATATCGCCTGTCATGCAAGACGAGTGAACACGCACCATAACGGGTTCGTCTTCTTTCCAGCTTCCTTTAATCAATGCCAGATGTTCCTGACCGTCGGTAATCACTTTATAGGCAATCAAATCAAATTGTCCGAATTCGGTTGGCAATTTAACCTGAACAACACGTTCAACCAACGATTCGGTACGTAATCTGTAAGCAATCAAATCGGCAATGCTAATGATTTTAAGGTCAAATTTTTTGGCAATTTTGATTAAGTCCGGCAAACGGGCCATGGTACCGTCATCATTCATTATTTCAACCAAAATGCCTGCCGGCTCAAATCCAGCCAAACGAGCAAGATCTATAGCCGCTTCGGTATGACCGGCACGTCTCAACACACCTTCTTTACGGGCTTTTAAGGGGAAAATATGCCCGGGACGTCCCAAATCTTCGGGTTTGGTTTTCGGATCTATTAATGCCAAAATTGTTTTAGCCCTGTCCGAAGCAGATATACCGGTTGTGCATCCATGTCCTAAAAGATCAACCGAAACAGTGAATGGAGTTTGGTGCACTACAGTGTTGTTTTGAACCATTAAATCTAATTTGAGCTCTTCACAACGATCTTCAATCAATGGAGCACAAATAAGACCTCGTCCGTGTTTGGCCATGAAATTTATAATTTCGGGAGTGGCATTGCGGGCTGCTGTAACAAAATCACCTTCGTTCTCTCTGTTTTCGTCATCAACCACAATGACCAATTTTCCGTTTTTTATATCCTCAATGGCTTCCTCTATAGTGTTTAATTTAATCTTGGACATATTTGTTTTTTTGCAAAGTTAAGCATTGTTGATATTCAATTCACCTATTTTACACAATTTGACAAATTGCCACAAAACTCAAAAATCAATCATTCCGATATAATTCGATAAATGGATGTAATTTATAAATTCTTTCATACATTTTATCGTCAAAATTGTGCCGTTTATTAAATTTGTTCTTACAGAAGAAACAAATAAATGAAATTATTGCTACTTTTCGAGTATGAATTTAATCAGAATAATCATATTGATATTGTTTTTGACAGAAGGGTGGGTAAGCATTACAGGACAAAATTCTTTATTTGAAACATACAATCGGGAGAATGGTCTGCCGGCTTTTCAAATCAATGATTTAGTCGAGTTTAATGGAAAAATTTGGATTGCATCGGCCAATGGAGTGTATGTTTTTAAAGACAAAAAAACATATAGGGCTTTTGACAATCCACATCCCGAGATGCAACATATCTTGCATTTATATGCCGATAAAGAAAATTTATGGATGATTAGTGCAGACGGGAGATTGTTTAAAGTAAACAAATCTAACCGATGGAGTGAAATAAGTTTACCCGAATACCTCTCAATGGAATTTGCCAACAAAATCATCAACGATTTTTTTGTTGAGAACGGAAAAATTTATGTCTCTACAGTCATAGGCGGGCATCTTTATCAATTCGATCAAGCTTCTGTCAATTATTTGGATAAAAGTTGGCCTCAGGAAATTCAGGATCAAGCCACATTTTATGTTTATCGCTCCGACAAGGGAAATATTCTGGCAGGTTCTCGCACTACGCCCAAAAAACAATCCTTGCTTTATATTTTAAATAAAAAAGGTTTTTTTTTAAAACTCAACGAAGATCCTGTCTATGCCAAAAGCCGTGTTTTAATAACCTCTTCAGGGCAGGTTTGGTATGGAAAAAATCGGGAATTGATCGTGTTTAAAGATAGTGTTGTAAACGCCCGTTTGTTTTTGGATTATTCTGTAGAGTGCATCTTCGAAGACAGTGAAAATAAAATTTGGATCGGCTTGCAAAATGGCGGCACAATTTGTTTTCCTCTTGCCATTGCCGATTTGAATGCTTCTGTTCAATACCTCGGAAACAAAACAGTAAGTACTATTTTTGAAGACAAAAGTGGAAATATTTATTTTGGAACAGTTGAAAACGGAATGTATGTGCTTCCGGCATTTAAAGCTGTTGTCAATACTGACAACAATCACAAGGTTGCCGGACAAAATGTTAATGAGAAAAATGCCATACCTTTGGATCAAGTCAAAAAAACGGGAATTTTTAACCATCAGGACTGGGGAAAAGCCGATCCGGTCGTCAGTATGCTCTTTACGTCTGTGAGAATTGACAATGCAGACACGGTTGTCTCAGGAGAATATTTGTTGGAATATCCGGTAGAAAAAATAGATCTCGAATGGGCCATGTTGATTGACAATCAACCTGCATTGGGGCAATATAAAATATATGTGTCGGCCAGAGACACACAATGGGTTTATACTTCTCAAAACCGGTGGTCGTTGATTAAACCTTCGCCCGGCAACTATCGTATCAAAATTTATGGATTGATGCCTAACGGCACATGGACAGAAAAACCATTGGAGTTGAAAATTACCATACCGGAACCTATTTGGATGAAAAAAGAATTTTGGGTTTCATCGGTTCTTTCAATTCTGTTGATTGCCACCGCATGGCTTTACATTGTTTGGCAAAACCGCAAAAAAAGAAAAATGATTGCCATGATGCGGCAAAAACAATTGCTGGAATCTGAAATAACAGCCCTTCGCTCCCAAATGAATCCTCATTTTTTGTTCAATACTTTGGCCTCTATTCAAAACTATATTGAGAACCATCAAACCGGTAAAGCATCCGAATATCTCAACCAATTTGCCCGTTTGATGAGACAAGTGCTTGAATACAGCAAAAAATCCTGGATTACGGTTGGGGAAGAAATGGAATGGTTGAAAAATTATATCGAACTTGAAAAAATGAGAATGGACAATAAATTTGATTATGAAATCGTTTGGAATGGAAACCGTGATTTTTTAAAAAACTGTTATATACCTTCCATGATTCTTCAACCTTTTGTAGAGAATGCCATAAGACACGGATTGAGTTTATTACAAGGAAAAAAAGGCCTCTTAAAAATTACCATACGGCAAGCAGGGGAAAATTCGGTGGAAATTTGTGTGGAAGACAATGGGGTTGGACGTGAGGTTGCCAATATGAAAAAGGAAAACAAAAACCACAGATCCGTTGCCATGAACAATATCAAAGAAAGAATCGACAGAATGAATATCATTCTTGATGCCGACATAAGCTTTGATATTGTTGATTTATTTGAAGGTGATCAACCGGCCGGAACTTTAATTAAGTTAATTATACCGCAAATTGATGATATATGAACAAAATTTTGGCATTGATTGTTGACGATGAAAAAGGCAGTCGTCAATTATTAAGAAAAACAATAGAAAAAAATTTGACCGATATTGAAATTGCCGGCGAGGCAGATAATGCCGATGAAGCCTTGAAAATGATTACAAACCTGCATCCCGATCTGGTTTTTTTGGATATAGAAATGCCCGGCAAAACCGGTCTGGATCTGTTGCAAGAATTGCAAGGAAATATCGATTTTGGTATCATTTTCACCACGGCTTATGATCATTATGCCATTGAAGCCATCCGCTATAGTGCTCATGATTATCTTTTGAAACCTGTCAATAAAGAAGATTTGATTAAATCGGTCAATCGTTTTTTGCAAAACAAAAACAAAGAAAAACTGTCCCGCGAAAAAATAAACACTCTTATCAGCAATATGTCAATGGACGCAAGAAAAAAAATTGCCATACCCGACCAAGAAGGGTATATATTTGTATACCTCGATGAAATCATAAAACTGGTGAGCGACGGAAGTTATACACATATCTATTTGACAAATCATTCAAAGATTGTTTCATCAAGACCACTTGGTGAATATGAAGGATTGCTCAATCCTGATGTGTTTATGAGAGTGCACCGTTCTTACATAATAAATCTTGACCATGTGAAACGCTACGTGAAAGGTGACGGAGGATATGTGATTTTAACAGATGACAGTCAGGTGGAAATTTCCAGAAGAAAAAAAATTGAATTTCTTGAAAAATTAAAGAATTTTTGACCTTTGCAAAAAAATAAAAAAAATGTCCATAGAAATAAAATCCATCACTAAATTGTATGATCAGCAAAAAGCGCTGGATAATGTATCTTTTTCTGTTCCTTCCGGAAAGATTACCGGTTTTTTGGGACCAAATGGTGCCGGAAAAAGCACATTGATGAAAATCATTACTTGTTTTTTGCCTCCCACTGGCGGCGAAGCCTGGGTAGAAGGCGTAAGCATCTACGAAGATCCATTGCAAATAAAAAAAATGATTGGCTATTTGCCCGAACACAACCCTCTTTATCTTGACATGTACGTAAAAGAGTTTTTGCGTTTTGCGGCCGGACTGCATGGTTTATCTGCAATAGAACAAAAAGTGAAAAAAGTGATTGAAATGACAGGGTTGGAGATCGAACAAAATAAAAAAATCGGATCCCTGTCAAAAGGCTACCGCCAACGTGTCGGACTTGCACAGGCATTGATACATGATCCGAAAGTTTTGATATTGGACGAACCCACAAGTGGTCTCGATCCTGTGCAGATTCAAGAAATTAGACGATTGATTAAACAACTTGGCGAAGAAAAAACGGTTATCCTTTCCACTCACATCATGCAAGAAGTGGAAGCTCTTTGTGATCATGTAGTAATCATCAATCGGGGTAAAATTGTGGCCGATAACGATGTTTCTGAACTTAGAAAAATTCAAAAAGGCCGTGAAGTGGTGATGATTGAGTTGGATAAAAAAGTAAAAAAACAAGAACTCGAAGCATTCTCGTCGGTGGCTTCTGTAGAAGTGATGCCCGGACAAAAATGGAGAATAACCGTAAAAAAAGATGCCGACTTTCGTAAAGAATTATTTGAATGGACCATGAAAAACGGCTTGACCGTAATATCCTTGCAAAGCGTTTCGGGTTCTATGGAAGAATTGTTTAAACAATTGACTATCCGTAACAACTAAACCTTATTCTTTCCAACATACAAAATTCACCATCAAAACCACAGTTTTCAATTATCTCATGAAAAGTTGATAATGTTTTGAGAGCAAACAAATATGTTCATTTCTTAAGTTCTTTTTTTTAACCACAGAGGACAGGGAGAGGCACGGAGATTTTACACGGAGGGTTTCATGGAGAGTTTCTTGACTTTGACAATTTCTTAAATCATTGATTTTAGAGTGTTCTGCGTTTTCATCGACTCTTATTTGCGTCAAAATGTAAATGCCGGGGATTAGACAACCTCACCCCCCCCTTGTGGATGCCCCTCTCCTTGAGAAGGAGAGGGGCAAGGGGAGAGGTCTTAATATCTCAATGGATAAAATTCTTGCCTACGGCATTTTGCGTTTCTATAATTTGTAATTGAGCCAAAATCTGTATTGTTTGTGATATGAAAACTTCACCCCGCCCTTATGGGGGCCCCTCTCCTTGAGAAGGAGAGGGGCATGTGGAGAGGTCTTAATATCTCAATGGATAAAATTCTTGCCTACGGCATTTTGCGTTTCTATAATTTGTAACTGCACCAAAATCTGTTTGTCTGATATTTGAAACCTCACCCCGCCCTTGCGGGCGCCCCTCTCCTTGAGAAGGAGAGGGGATTGGGGTGAGGTCTTTTATCACTTCTCAATTCTTTAAATCATAGTTTTTACGTCGTTTTGCGTTTTCATTGACACATATTAGAATTGTGAATTTGTAGCAGACAAGAGACTAGAAAAGCGAATCAAGAAACTATAAAAATTTGGAAAAAAAGACAGAGAAAGATGTAATAGAGAGAATAGAAAGAGAAAATTATCATGTTTTTTCTCCGTTGCTCTCCGTGGTAAAAATTTCTGTTATCGTTTAATTTTTAAATGAAATTGGATTTAAAATGAGAGCTAAATGGATTTAAAAAAATTTATTCTCTTTAAATTTTACTTGAATTCATATTTAAATCACTAAAGTTTATCTGGCATATACTGTGTCGAGGAAAACGCCATAGCCGCACCAAACGCCCAATCCGCCTCCTTTGATGTTGGTTTTGATGGTAGTTGGAGAGGCAAAAGGATTGCCGGCAGTGTATATTTCGTTTTCATACGAAGCCCAGAAATCATAAGAATCATTATCAATAGTGCAAAATTTTACATAAATTGTATCCCCTTTTTTGAAATAAAAAGCTTCCTCGCCTTGATCGTCAGGTTTTTGTGAGTTGAATTCTTGTCCTCTAACAAAATAAAAATCAATGGTTTTGCCATTGATAAATCTGTCGTCATATACAGAGCCCGTAAGGGGAATAAACCTGCTGTCTTTATTTTTGCGTTGTGTGAAAATTCTATAGAAATTGGTTTGGTTGGCCGGATCGGTAAAATGCAGCCAAAGATAACCTAAGCTGTCATATCCGGGTTGAGTTTTAAAATAAAAGCTGTCAGGAATCACGATGGGGGGAATCGTAGTGATGGAGGAATAAAATTTTCCTTCGGCATTAATTTCCAATGTATATGTTTTTCCAACCTGTCCGATAAGCGAAGGTGTTGTATAAACACAATAATTAATGGCAAACATTTGTTCAACCGGAACACCGGCAGCTTGAGCAAGGGCTATTTTTACACTGTCCGGCAAATTGTCTGTGCAGAATTCCTGAAGTTTAACTTTACTGTTACCGTCACTGACATACACATCGGCATTATGCACAAAAAGACCTTCAAGCGTATTGACATCGGCGGGCTCAAAATATCCAATAGTTTTGGTAAGAATCACAACCGGTGGCTTTCCATTTTCGATAGTGCCTTCTACCACCAGTTTTTGTTCGCCTTTAGGCAAATCTACCGTAATGTCTTTTTCGCATGAGATTAGGACTGTCAATAAACCGATGCTGAAAATTATTCTTTTCATAATCTTAAAATTTAAAATTCCAGGTAATAGAAGGAATGATTCCAAACAAGGAAACTTGTTTGGCTCTTATATTCAAAGTGCCATCAAAAAGATTCCCTTCATTGGAAAAATAGATAAAATAGGGGTTATAGCGGTTATATACATTATAAATGGCAAAAACCCAGCTGCTTTGAAACTTCTTGTTTTCTTTTCCCTGCCATACAATCGACAGGTCTAACCGATGATAGTCGGCCATTCTGAATGCATTGCGGGCTGAATATTCGTTCACCAAATAACCTCCCAAAATATAGCGGCTTACGGGAAGGGTAATGGCATTGCCCGTTCCGTAAACAAATACCAGTGAGGCCGACAATCGCTTATTGATTTCGTATGTTGCTGCCAATGAAACATCATGACGCCGGTCATATTTAGCAGGAAAAGTTTTGCCTTGGTTGATTTTTGGGAAAGTCCGGTCTGTTTTCGAAAGTGTATATCCGATCCATCCATTTATTTTTCCGATAGTTTTTTTGACGTAAAATTCCACACCATAGGCACGACCTGTTCCAAAAGTCAATAAATTGTCGATGTTGTCGCCTACATTGCTTTGTGGCAAGGCACCTTCTTTATATTCCACAAGATTTTTCATATCCTTATAAAATGCTTCGACAGACGTTTCCCATTGATTGTCTTTAAAATTTCGGAAATAACCAATGGCATATTGCGTGGACAATTGTGGTTTTACAATTTCAGTGGAAGGCATCCAAACATCTGTGGGCAATGAAACACCCGATAAGGAAGCCAGGTGGATATACTGATAATTTTGGGTGAAAGATCCTTTGATAGATGACTTTTTGTTGATTTCGTATCGAATGTTAAATCTGGGTTCTAAGCGGTGGTAATCGGCAATATGGTCCCCCTTTTTGTAAAATATTGTGTCGACCGTGCGGTCAAATTCATTCTTTACGTAGCGGGTGAATGGGCCTATGTGTTCGAAATAACTGTATCGAAGACCTGCATGAATGCGTATTTTTTCGTTCAAGTCAAAATCATCACTTGCATAAATACTCAAATCGTGGGCAAATAATTCGATGATTCCTCCTGTGTCAAATTCTAAATCGCCACTTCTTGCCGTGGCGCTGCTTGGAATAAATTTATGATAGATATAATGTGAGCCAAATTTTATATGATGGGAAATCGACGGATAATATGAAAAATCAACTTTTGCAGAATAATCGCGAATCCCACTCAATAATTTGAATTCATAATTATTTTGTTCGATTCCTACTTCAAATTGATAATCAGTAAACAAAAGCATGGCATTCATAAACAACTTATCGTTGAATATGTGATTCCAGCGTAGGGTGGCAGTGGCATTCCCCCAGGGCGACCGCATCGTAAAGTCATCGCTTTTATTATTAAAAACAAAAACATCCCTGCCAAAATAACCGCTCAGATACAAACGGTCTTTATCTCCAATGGTATAATTTATTTTGGCATTGAAATCATAAAAGTAATAATTACTGCCTTTAAACCGCGAAGTGCTTTTAATGAATGGCTGCGCCAATTCTCCTGCGTAAGTGCGTCGACCGGACAAAATAAAACTCGATTTGTTTTTGACAATAGGCCCCTCTAATGTCAGACGTGAAGCAATCAGACCGATTCCACCTTCACCGTGAAATTTTTGATTGTTTCCTTCTTTCATTTGAATATCAAGAACAGAAGCCAACCTGCCTCCATATTCAGCCGGCATGCCTCCTTTATATAGTTCTACATTTTTAATGGCATCGCCGTTAAAAACAGAGAAAAAACCAAATAAGTGGGAAGCATTGTACACGGGGGCACCATCCAATAAAATTAAATTTTGATCGGGACCACCTCCTCTTACATAAAAACCTGTATTTCCTTCTCCTCCGGATTGAACTCCCGGCAATAATTGAATGGTTTTGAGTATGTCGACTTCACCAAAGAGCACAGGTAAGTTTTTCACTTGCTTCATTTCCAGATCAAGTTTGCTCATTTCACTACTTTTAATATTTTCCTCAGGAGCTTTGTCGGTAACTACAAATGTTTCCGTTACAATTGCATCGGGAATCAATTTGATGTCGATACGTTTATTTTCATTTAAACGGATTTTTATTGATTGCGTTTTGTAACCGATGTATGAAATTACCAACGTATACTCACCTTCAGGCAATGTAAGTGAATAACGTCCATAGACATCTGTTGCAGTGCCTTTCATCAGTTCTTTTACATATACATTGGCACCAATGGCTGTCTCGCCCGAAGTAGAATCTGTCACTATTCCGCTGATACTGAATTTCTTTTGAGCTTTCATGGATGACCCCAGCAAAAAAATACTCAGAAATATAAAAAAATACTTTGGCATTTTCTGAAAAATTTGCCACAAAAATATAACAATCAGATGTAAAACATTTTAAAATTTTGTAAAAGGTAAATTTAAAGTACTTCTTGGCATAAAACAGATTTTTTTAATAATTTCACCGCCGTAAAAACAATAGATTATGAAAAAAGTATATATTTTGTCTGCAGTGAGAACGCCGATTGGCAGTTTTTTGGGAGGATTATCGACATTAAGCGCTACAAAACTTGGTTCTGTGGCCATAGAAGGCGCTATAGCAAAAGCAGGAATCGACAAAAGTATGGTCGATGAAGTGATCATGGGAAATGTATTGTCTGCCGGATTGGGGCAAGCGCCTGCACGCCAGGCTGCAAAATTTGCCGGATTGCCCGATAAGGTGGTTTGTACTACGGTAAATAAAGTATGTGCATCAGGAATGAAAGCGGTAGCATTGGCTGCACAAAGCATTATGCTGGGAGATGCCGATATTATTGTTGCCGGAGGGATGGAGAGTATGAGCAATGTGCCGCATTATTTGAGAAATTCCCGCACAGGACAAAAATTGGGCGACATGAGTCTGATTGACGGAATGGTTTTCGACGGATTGACCGATGTTTACAATGGCGTACACATGGGAAATTGTGCCGAATTGTGTGCCAAAGAAGAAAAAATATCACGTGAAGAACAAGATGCCTTTGCCATTGAATCATATAAACGATCGGCCAAAGCATGGCAGGAAGGGAAATTTACCAATGAAGTTGTTCCCGTCAGTGTGCCTCAACGTAAGGGTGACCCTGTGATAGTGAATGAAGACGAAGAATATAAAAATGTGAAATTTGAAAAAATTCCCACCTTATCACCGGTGTTTCAAAAAGATGGTACAGTGACTGCTGCCAATGCTTCTACGTTGAATGATGGTGCAGCGGCATTGGTATTGATTAGCGAAGATAAGATGAAAGAGTTGGGATTGAAACCAATAGCTACAATTGTCAGTTATGCCGATGCAGAGCAAGCACCCGAATGGTTTACTACGGCTCCATCATTGGCTATACCCAAAGCATTAAAGAAAGCCGGTTTGGAGAAATCTCAAATAGATTATTGGGAAATCAATGAAGCATTTTCTGTTGTGAGTTTGGCCAATATACGTAAATTAGGTTTGGATCCCTCCCGTGTTGATGTTTTTGGAGGTGCGGTTTCATTGGGCCATCCATTGGGAGCATCGGGAGCAAGAATTTTGGTAACTTTAATCAATGTGTTAAAACAACATAATGGCCGTTTTGGAGCTGCCGGCATATGCAATGGCGGGGGAGGAGCTTCGGCAATGGTGATTGAAAATATAAATTGATTTAAAGAAATATTTTCAAGTTTTGTCTAATGATTTTATTTCCGTTTAACAATTATTATATTTTTGCTGCGCTTTAAAAAATAAAACATGAAAAAATTGTCTGTTGTATTTTCTGCTTTGATTTTATTGGCATGTGGGGGTAACGATGAAGGAACTTCAGGGAAAATTGATTTTTCTGCCGGGCCGGATGTGAGAGTGCACGAACTGAGTGATGCACAAATGCTTAATCCGGTGAATTATTCGGATGCTACAGCCGGATATATTCTAAGCAATATTTTTCAACAATTGTTGTCGATAGATTTTAAAACATTGGATTTGGTGCCTGTATTGGCAAAAAGCAGACCCGACATTGTGACTACGCCCGAGGGAAAATTGCATATTACTTATGAACTGCGTGATGAAGCAACATGGGATGACGGAACACCCATCACAGCCAAAGATGTTGAGTTTTCTTTAAAAGTAATCAAATGTCCCAAGGTTGACAACATGAACAATAAACCCTATTTTGAGTTTATTGAAGATATGATTTTTTATCCTGAAAACCCGAAAAAATTTACTTTTGTTTGTAAAGAAGTCTATATTCTTTCTGAAGCCATGAGTGGAGATATACCCGTACTTCCTTCGAAAGTTTATGACCCCGAAAATATACTTTCTAAATATACTGTAAAAGATTTTGCCACAAGATTTGAAGAACTTTCCTCAAATCCGGATATAATGCGCTTTGCATCCAATTTTAATTCGGAAAAATATCAGCGTGAAAAAGATTTCATCAAGGGTTCCGGTGCTTATGAACTTGAAGAGTGGATTACCGGACAGAAAATTGTGTTGAAAAGAAAACAACATTGGTGGGGAGATAAAGTGAAGGAAAACAGAAATATTTATTTTGAAGCCAATCCTCCAAAACTCATTTATCAAACCATCAATGACCAGACAACAGCTCTGGTAGCACTGAAAAAAGGAGATATTGACGTAATGCAAGGCATTAAACCAAAAGATTTTTCGGAATTGCCAAATTCCTCGAAATTTACGGAAAATTTCAATGCTTACACTCCTTCACAATTGGCTTATGTATACGTGGGAATCAATATGCGCAATCCAAAATTTTCAGATGTCAAAACACGTCAGGCCCTGGCACACTTGTTTGACATTGACCGTATCATAAAAGTGATCAATTACGGATATGCCGAACCAGCCGTCGGACCTATTCATCCATCAAAAAAAGATGAATTTAACCCCAATATCAAGCCCTATCCATTTGATGTGGCTAAAGCCAAACAATTATTGCAAGAATCCGGGTGGACCGATACCGACAATGATGGTATATTAGACAAAACAATTGACGGAAAAAAAGTGCCTTTTGAAACAACTATAATTTATAACTCGGGTAACGATACCCGTAAGGCCATATGTTTGATGTTCCAAGAAGTGGCCCGTCAAGTTGGAATCAAAGTAAATGTACAAACTTTGGAATGGAGCATTTTCCTGGATAAAACAAAAAATCACGATTTTGACATGTATGTTGGGGCGTGGATTAGCACACCCATTCCGACAGACCATAAACAAATTTTCCATACAGAATCATACAATGGAGGGTCTAATTATGTCGGATTCGGAAATGATTATACCGATTCTTTAATCAATCAAATCAGGGTTACGTTGGATGTTGAAAAACGCAAGCAATTACAATGGAAGTTTCAAGAAATTTTGCATGATCAAGTGCCATACATTTTCCTTTACTATCCTAAAGAAAGATTGGCCATACACAAGCGATTCGACAATGCCGAACCGTCTGTGATGAGGCCCGGATACCGCGAAGCAGCATTTAAATTGAAACAATTGCAATAAAATTAAAAAGCCGGTTATGTGGCAATATGTTCTTAAAAGAATCTTGATTTTTGTGCCCACATTGGTAGCCATTGCCATCGTAACCTTTGCCATATCCATCAATGCGCCGGGTGATCCTGTAGATTTGATGTTAAATAAAAACGTCGGGGGCGAAGGCCAATCTGCCGAAAAACTTGCTACGGAAAAGGCATATATCGAAATGCGAAAAAAATTGGGATTAGATAAACCTCTTTTTTATTTTTATATTACAAACCAAACTTACTGTGATACATTATACAAAATACCACAAAAACAACACAGGGAAACACTCGAGAAACTTTCGTTCCAATATGGAAATTGGGATAAAATTGCCAATTATTACCACAATATCAAGTATTTGGAAAATGAAATTTATGCTATACCCATAAATGACAGTTATTCTGAAGAATTAAGAAAACTCAAAGAACTAATCAATACCCTTTATGGATTAAGCGAAGAAGAAAAAATCCAAAAATTGATTGCCGATCTGGATTTTACTATTAGTAGCAAAAAAGAATTGAAAGCCAGATTATATCCCCCGTTTCTTGCACTTAAAAATTCTATTTTTAGGGCAATATACGACCAATCTCCGTTAAAACGTTATATCCCCAAATTTATTTGGTATGGCACCAACAATCAGTTCCATCATTGGTTTGTCAATTTCTTTAAAGGCGATTTCGGGATATCATATCAAGACAAACGGCCGGTATCGTCTGTTTTGTGGGATTCGCTCCGTTGGACTTTGATTTTAAGCACATTATCCATTATTCTTGCTTACATTGTGGCTATTCCACTTGGTGTTGTTTCGGCAGTGAAAAAAGGCAAACCCATTGAAAGGTTTATCACTACGACATTGTTTATGCTTTATTCCTTACCAAATTTCTGGATAGCCACCATGCTAATAGTGTTTTTCTGTGGAGGTGATTATTTTGATTGGTTTCCTGCTTTCGGAGTTACATCATTACCTGAAAATGCACCATTTTGGGCAAGATTTTGGGATACGGCCTATCATTTTGTCTTACCTTTGTTTTGCGTCACATATGCGTCGTTCGCCTTTATTTCTCGTCAGATGCGGGGAGGAATGTTGAATGTAATAAATCAAGATTTTATTCGTACGGCAAGGGCCAAGGGCTTAGACGAAAAAACCGTTATTTGGAAACATGCATTCAGAAACTCGCTCCTGCCTATCATCACTCTTTTTGCCAGCGTTTTCCCTGCCGCCATCTCAGGTTCGTTTGTTATTGAAGTGATATTCTCCATCCCCGGCATGGGCAAACTGACGCTCGATGCCATCATTGCCAGAAATTATCCGGTTGTGTTTACCGTTTTGATGTTCACATCCATTCTGACTTTGATAGGTACATTGGTCGCCGATATTTTATATGCTACTGTTGACCCAAGAATATCTTTCAGTTCAAAAAAATGAAAATGAAAAAAAATAAAGTGGATGAAAATAAACTGTCCGGCCGGTCCTACAGGGAATATGTCATAAAACAATTTAAGAAAAATAGGTTGGCCGTAATTTCGCTATACATAATTATAGTACTTGCATTTGTGGCTTTATTTGCCGATTTTTTAGCCAATGAGAAACCTATTGTTTGTAGTTATAAGGGGAAAATTTATTTTCCTGTTTTAAAACAATATGCTGTTGACTTGAATATAGGGCAATGGGACGAAGAATTTCAGAATATCCCGTCATGGAAAGATTTACCTTATGATTGGGCAGTTTTTCCTCCTGTGCCATATCTGCCTAAAAATATTGATTTTGACAATGCCCAATCGGTCGGGCCGTTTGATAAGCAGTTTGTCAAGAGCTGGAGGTGGAGGCATTGGTTGGGAACCGATGAACTTGGAAGAGATGTTTTGGCCGGTATGATACACGGCACAAGGATTGCATTGCTGGTTGGTTTTGTGTCTATGGGAATTGCTGCTGTAATAGGTATTCTTATTGGTTCTTTGGCCGGATTTTTAGGAGACCAAAAATTGAAAATGACCGTCGCAGGGATTATTTTTAATTTGTTGGCATTGTTTTTTGGCATTTTCTATGGCTTTGGATCACGTTCATATATTTTGAAAGAAGCATTGGGAAACTCTATGTTCCATTTTATTGGAGAGTTGATGGTATCATTGTTTATTATAGCAGTCATTTTTCTGGTTTTTAATTTGATGGCCAAAGGTTTGCAAAATGCGGGATTCTTTGGGAAAAAAGTTAGCGTTCCTGTGGATATTATAATCAGCCGTTTGATTGAATTGATGTTGTCGATCCCTACATTGTTTTTGATCATTTCCATTGCGGCAATTTCAAAACCCTCAATTTTTACAGTAATGGCTATTATTGGATTTACATCCTGGACAGGTATTGCAAGGTTTATCAGGGCTGAATTGCTCAGAATCAGGAGCCTTGAGTTTATAGAAGCTGCTTATGCATTGGGTTTTAAAGAAAGAAGAATTCTGCTAAAACATGCTATTCCGAATGCATTGTCACCGGTTTTTGTAGCAATTGCTTTTGGTATTGCCTCTGCCATATTGATTGAAGCAACTTTATCTTTTATTGGTATTGGAGTGCCTGCCGAAACAGTTACCTGGGGTTCTTTGTTGTCGGCAGCACGTCAGTCAAGTGGAGCATGGTGGCTTGCGATTATTCCGGGTTTTGCCATTTTCTTAACGGTTACTATTTATAATCTTGTTGGAGAAGGGCTTACCGACGCTCTTGACCCGAGACAAAAACGCTAATTTTATACGCCGTTTCAGAAAAATATCCCTTTCTATCTCAAATCAAAAATCATGATTTTATTATCAGGTTTTTATAGCTCTTAACATCTCTCTTTTCCCTTTGGGCCCGGGAAGTTTCTCTACTTTAAATCCTGCAGCTGTCATGTTTTTCCTGATTATCCCCCGGCAGGCATAGGTTACCAAAAAAGATGGCGTGTGCATAAGTTGGAAAAACTTTTCAAAAATTTCTTTTGTCCATAGTTCAGGTTGGGTTCTAAATGAAAATGCATCATAAAAAACTATATCTGCATGTTCGGGGATATCAAAAGTCAAAATGTCTTCATAAAACATTGTAAAGTAAAAATTTTCTGCAAGTGTTATGGTTTCACCGTTTTTAATTGCGTGCAATTGCAAAAAAGTATCCCGCCATTTTTTGTTTCCCTTGAAATATGGCAGTTGATGGGAGATTTCTGAAGGAAGCGGAAATTTTTCAATGGCAAGATAATGTATGATAAGCCCCGGCAATCGGTTTATAAAAGCATTCATGGCATTGAGCCCGGTGCCAAATCCCATTTCAATGATTGTTACTTTTTTTGGAGAAAATTGTTGGTAAAAATCCAAGAGTCCTTTATGGATAAATACGTGTAAACTTTCTTGTTGTGAACCGTGAATTGAGTGATAGGTCTCTCCGTTGGAAATCATAAGTGTGGGAAATTCAGGTTCTTTTGTCGATACCATATTTATATGACCGGAAAATACGTTAACTTTGCTTTGTGCGTTATCATTTATCATGACCGGATATTTTAGATTTTTTTTGACTTTATTGTTGATAATACTTTTAGGATGTAGAAAGGATCAATGGGTAGATGATCCATCGGCAAAGTTAAATTTTTCTGCCGATACCGTTATTTTTGATACGGTTTTTACTACTGTTAGCACCGTGACAAAGCGCTTGAAAGTATTTAACCCTTACAATCAACCCTTTAAAATTGACAAAATCATGCTAGCCGGCGGAAAAAATTCACCTTTTCGAATCAATGTGGATGGAATGCCCGGCGATGCCACCGGTGTTGTGATCGATGCCAAAGACAGTATTTACATTTTTATTGAAGCCACTATTGATCCTGTTGGAAGTAATTATCCTTTGATTGTGGAAGATTCCATCTTATTTTTTCATCATAACTCTGTTCAACAAGTTAAGTTGGTTGCCTGGGGACAGGATGCCATCTACTACACACCCAATCAATACATACCGGGTTTGCCGCCATTTAGAATTTTACCTTGCAATACTACATGGTCGCCCATGAAACCCATTGTTGTGTATGGTTATGTGGTGGTTGATTCGAATTGTGTATTGAACATATTACCGGGCACCAAGGTTTATTTTCATTCCAACAGTGGGTTGTGGGTTTACAAAGGCGGAACAATCAATGCCGTAGGAACCAAGGACGATCCGATTGTCTTTCGAAATGACCGCCTCGAACATCAATATGATGATATTCCCGGACAATGGGATCGTATATGGATCAATGAATCGTCCAACGATCAGATATTTGAAAATGTACAGATAGTCAATTCGTTTATTGGAATTCAGGCAGAACCTTTGCCTTTTGGCAATGATGCAGACATTGTGCCGTCAAATACACTAATTTTAAAGAATGTAAAAATTTTGCATACGACTATTGCCGGATTGTATGTTAGAAATTACAATGTAACGGCTGGCAATTTGCTTATTGCCGATAATGGACAGCATTCTATTGTCTGGACCGGTGGCGGGACAGGTAATTTTACACATACGACGATAGCAAACTATTGGAATATTTCTACCCGGAATACGGTTTCTTGTTATGTTTCCAATGAATATACCGATATTTATGGTGTGAAAAAAAACAATTTCAATCCGATTTTTAATGTTTACAATTCCATCATTTGGGGAAATCTCAACAACGAATTGTTGTTGGAAAATAAAGGACAAGGCAGTGTCAATGCCACAATAAATAATAATGTGTTGAAAACAACCATAGATTTAAATGCCTATAATTCGCAAGGAAATTTGAAAAATCCTACCGGGGATTTGTTTAAAGATTATACCAAATATGATTTTCATTTACAGACAAATTCACCCGCAATCAATCTTGGAAATATAATTTATACTTTGCCCGATTGGCAAAAAGATATGGATGATAACGACCGCACTACGGACGGACAACCCGATGCGGGTTGTTATGAATATCAACCTTAAATTTATAGCGTTATGTTTGACAGTATCATGGTATTAGAAAACTATTGGGAAAAGGATATTTTGGAAGATACATCCAATGAAACTTCCGTGAAAAAATTTTTTGAAGGATTTGCAGAATTGTATAATTTAAAATTTTACTTTAAATATTTCAGTGACGAAAAAGACATCAGACATTGGATAAACCTTTATGAAAAAATTAACACAAAACCCAAACTACTCTATATTGCGGCACATGGTGCAAAAGGAAGAATAGACGGTACGCACAAGTCGATAAATTTAAGTACATTCATAAAATTATTGAAAAGAAAAAAATACATCAATTATTTGATGTTAGGTTCTTGTTTTGTTGGCAATGACTCGAATCTGATAAAGATTTTAAAATCAAATAAAAATCTTTTATGGGTGGCAGGTTATGAAAACTCTATTCCCTGGATCGATTCCACCGTATTCGATGTGCTTTTTTTATCACGAATATTGAACAAACCATGGCGAAAAAAATACAATACGATTGTTCGCAATATAATTCAGAAAGAATTTGTCGATTTTGCCGGATCAATGGGTTTTTTATTTGCTTTTAGAAAAAAGGGGTCAAATGATATTCAAATATTGAGACCGGAAAATCCGGAAGAATTTATAGATTATTTTTAAATTGCAAAATGATATATGTCAATTAAAGAAGTGTGGATAGTAACGGGAGCGACGGGCCTGGCAGGAAGGTATTTTCTGAAACATGCAGCAAACAAGGATGTACAATTGATATGTTGCTACAGGGATGAGGCCAAAAGAAAAAACACCTTGAGATTTTTAACATCGGAAAATGTCAATTTATCGAACATTCAATGGTTCAAAATCGATTTATTAAAAGAAGAGTTGCCCGATGAGTTGTTGACTTCAAATACACGATTGATACACATGGCCGCAAAGGTGGACTTCTCTGCCAACCATGCCGAGTTGATAAAAAAAACAAATGTAGATTTGACAAAGCAACTTTTGTATCAGGCACAAAATGCAAAATTGAAGCAATTTTTATATTTAAGTTCCATTGCGGTGATGGATGAAAATAATCGTTTGATGGACGAAGAAAGTACCTGGGATCCCGGAAAACCGCATTCATTATATGCTCAAACCAAATTTATGGCTGAAATGGAAGTATGGAGATCCTGCGAAGAAGGATTGCCGGTGGTTATTTTCAATCCGGGCATTATTCTGGGTAAAGGTAATCCCGGAGAAAGCAGTATGATACTTTTTGATTTGGGTCGTAAGCATTTGAAATATTATCCTTCGGGAGTGAATGGCTTTGTCAGCGCAGAAGACGTTGCCGGAGCTATAATCTGTGCTATAGAAAGAAATATTACAGGAGAGAGGTTTGTATTGGTTGAGGGCAATTATAGCTACAAAGAAATATTGACATGGTTGGCTGAGGCATGGAATATCGAACCACCACATAAATTGCTGTCCTTTCATATGGCTAAGAGGTTATTTTGGTTCGATAAAATAAGGTCTATTTTGACTTTCTCAAAACCTTGGTTGTCTAAAAATCTTTTATTGACGGCTTATAGAGAAAGTCGTTTTGACAACAGTAAATCAAAAAATATGCTTGAATTGGTTTACAAACCGATAAAAGATGAAATTTTTGAAACCGTTCAATACCTTAAATCTCAATCAAATTAATTTCAGTTTTAGAATAAAAATTCTATCCGATATCTGTTGAGGATTTTACAATTTTCAAAACATTTTTTTGTGTGTTAAAGTATTGATTTTAAATTTATTATCGACTGATGTTGATATTCTCTAAATTTTAATCAAATAATAAAAGACAAAAAAGTCCTTTATTTGAAATATTTTTTAAATTTGCAAAAAAATAGAACTATGAATGAACTATTAAAATCCAAAGTGGGAGAATTGGTTGCTAAAGATTATAGAAAAGCAACGGTCTTTAAAAAGTATGGAATTGATTTTTGTTGCGGAGGAGAGCGAACAGTTGAGGAGGCATGTGCGAAAAAAGGAATTGACAGCAATAAATTATTACAAGAACTTATAGATGTGGAGAAAGCAGAAGAAAAAGCAGAAAATTTTGATGAGTGGACTTTATCCGCATTAATCGACTATATAGTTCGTAAACATCATAAATATATTGAAGAGAATATCGGTCCTGTTATGGAATTTGCCGGGAAAGTGGCGAAAGTGCACGGAAATGCTAATCCTGAAGTGGTAGAAATTAATGAACTATTTAAAAAAATGGCAGAGGAATTGGTAGTACACATGAGAAAAGAAGAATTGATGCTCTTTCCATACATTAAGAATTTGGAAAAGGCCGTTGTAGAAGGTCTTGAAAAACCGGTGGCAATATTCGGCACCGTAAGAAATCCTATTGAGGTGATGATAAAAGATCATGATGATTCCGGAGAAATAATGGAAAAAATCAACCGTCTGAGCAATGGTTATCAACCACCTGCACATGCATGCAATACATACAGAGTGCTTTATGCAAAACTCAATGAGTTTGAAAATAAATTGCATGAGCATGTTCATCTTGAAAACAACATACTATTTCCTAAAGCAATAAAACTCGAACAAAATTTTGCTTATTGATGACGGCATACTTAATTTCCTTGTTTTTACATGTGATTTTTGCATGTTTATGGATAGGAGGAATGTTGTTTCTTCCTTTGATTCTACTACCTTCCATTAAAAACAAAGATTATAAAACAGAAATACTTCTCAAAACCGGTCTAAAATTTAGATTTTGGGGGTGGATAGCGCTTGCGGGGTTGTTGATTACAGGAATACTAAATGCATACCTGAAAGGATTTTCATTTTCTTTCGCATTTTTTTTACAAACTGCCCCTGGTAAATTAATATTGTTGAAAATAATTTTGTATTTGACCATGATCATCATCCTGGCATACCACGATTTTTATGCAGGAAAGAAGTATTTGACAACTAACGAAAATAATCAAGAACGTGAACATTTCAGAAATTTTGCACGCCTGTCCGGCAGAGTCAATTTATTTATTTCATTGTTAATGGCTGTTTTAGGAATAATGATTTCAAGAGGTATTTTTTTATTGAATTAAACGGAAATGTTGTCTCAAAAATGTAAATACGCTATACGGGCAGTCTTATATTTGTCGAAAAATGCATCAGAAGAAAATAAATTGGGTGTTAAAGATGTCGCCGGAACTTTAAATTTGCCCCAAGCATTCACTGCAAAAATATTGCAAGAATTGGCAAGGAAAAACATTGTGACGTCCAGTAAAGGTCCCGGCGGTGGATTTTTTTTGACAAACGAAAACAAAAACAAAACACTCTATCATATTATCGAAGCAATAGACGGAGACGATTTTTTTGTCAGTTGTGGATTAGGTTTACATGTATGTTCAGACCGCAATCCTTGTCCATTGCATAATGATTTTAAAAAATGGAGGGAATCGCTGCATAAGAAATTTTCGAAAATTAAAATTCTGCAAATTCAACAAATTTTAGATAAAGACAATATCCGGCTCTGATCATCGGATCATTCAATCAGTTTCAGGTATAGTGAAAAATGTTGTAGGGCTGCGGTCGAACGGTTAAAAACGTTCAATCTTTGCTTCATTGATTTTTGATACGTATCTTTCTCTGTATTAAATTTTTCTATATAATGTTTTAATTCTTTTGCCATTGTTTCAGGGTCAAAATTTGACCAATAAAAAGCAGCATCACCACCAGTTTCTTTTAAAGCACCTTGATTACTTAAAATCACAGGACAACCGGCAGCAAATCCTTCCAATACCGGCAATCCAAATCCTTCTGCTTTGGAAGGAAATAGCAATGCCATGCAATTTTTAAGATACCACCATTTTTCGTTTTCTGTTATTTTGCCACATAAGACGATTTTGTCTTCTATCTGATATTTACGAATAAGTTTTTTTACAAACTTTCCGTATGACGTTTGATGATCGCCGGCTAAAACCAATTGATAGTGCTCAATATCTCTCATCATCTCGACCAATAGATGAAAGTTTTTTTTGGGATGAAAAATACCGATGGAAAACAGAAACGGTTTATTAATGCAATCATTTACGGGTTTTTGCTCTGTGATGATGGGAATTTCATAACTGTTGTGAATAACACTTATTTCGGGTAATCCGTTATCACGGAAATGTTGCATTATATCATTTTTGGTAAAATCCGATATGGCAATAATGTGTGATGAACGCTTAATGATTTTGTTGATTTTATATAAATACTTTGGATGCTTCCACCTGGGTTTTTCATAAAGAAAATTCAAGTCATGTATGGTGGTAACAACCGGTATCAGTTTTATCCGGTAAATATTTTGGAAATTGATGGGTTGTGTGCCACAAATGAATGCTATTTTTAAAATAGGTGGAGGCGTTTTTCCATTCTTTTAATGATAAAATCCTTTGTTGAGTATCTGTAGGAATTACATTTTTGTCAATTTTATCGGGAATTAAAAAATACACTTGAAAATCTTCGGGGCAATTGTATAAAAGCGCTTTAGCCAATTCACGTGAAAATTGTCCTAAGCCGGAATAGGGATTGGCTATTTTTTCAAGGTCAACTATGATGTTTTTGGTTTCCGGCATTGTTGATTTGATTCATTAATTTTTTTTAAATGGTAATTTTTCTACAGATTCCCATTGGCTTTTAGTGGAATTGTACTTGTATAAAGTTAACTCACAAATATCAAAAGTCAACTTGATCGGTCTGCTTTTCAAATAGGCCATTATTTTTTTGAATTTTTCAAATGTTACGTCCCTGTGTGCTAATGTAAGATGAGGATAAAACGACCGGGTTAATTCGTTTTTAACCGGTAATTTGCTATTGGCATACAAGCAACGAACCAATCTTTGTTGAAAATCGATTAATTTTTTTGTTGTCCTTACCTTTACGAATACCACCTTTTGCCGAAAATGTCCATATCCTTCTAAATAAATTCTGATACAGTGAGATGAGCGAAATAAGCATAATTGTAAATGGTGTATAATGTCATTCATTTGATTATCCGAAAATCTGAAAGGAGGAACAATGGTGATATGGGGAGGTGACTTTAAACTGTGTTTCACATCAAACTTCAGGGCAACATCTTGTTTTAATTGCGATAACATTTCGAATTGAGGTGAAGGGGGCTCTAATGCTACAAAAAACAATTCGTTTGTCATCGTTTGTTATTTTGCAAACAAAAGGGCATTGAGTATTTGGAGTTTGTTGTTGATCATCTTGCAATCTTCTTCGGACAATACTTGTTGAATTACATTTTCAAGTTCGGCTATTTCCGGGTCTAGTTTTTCAAGTAATTTCATTCCGGCCGGCAGGATGGATATTAATGTGCCACGGCGGTCTTTGGGGTTGGATTTTTTTTCTACAAGAAGTTTATCAACGAGTTTGTCCACAATTCTGGTAGAATTTGAATTGCGGTCAATCATGCGTTCCATGATATAATTATTGCTAACCGGTTCGGGATAAACACCTCGCAATATTCTTAAAACATTGTATTGTTGCAATGTGATTCCATGTGGTTTTAATTTTTTTGCAATATAATTTTCTAATTGGGATGATGAAAACAAGATTTGAATAATAAATTTTTGGTATTCGTTTCTGAATTTCTTTTGTTTAATGATGTCTTCAAGTTTCATTTCACCATTGAGTTGATAGAATGAATAATCGAATTTTCAATTTCATTTAAAATATCTTGTGAAGGTGGAGGCGTAAATTCTTCACCCGTAACGACTTGATAAAGTTCAATATACCGTTGCATGATCGACATGACAACTTCGTCGGTCATTTCAGGTATTTTTTGGCCTTCCCGTCCGTTGAAACCATTTTCCATAAGCCATTCTCTTACAAACTCTTTGGATAGCTGTTTTGGAGGAAGGCCTTGCTCAACTCTTTCTTTGTAGTCGTCGGCGTAAAAATATCTGGATGAGTCGGGAGTATGAATTTCATCAATTAACATGATATTCCCATCTTTATCTTTGCCAAATTCATATTTGGTGTCGGAAAGAATCAAACCACGCCGGCTGGCATATTCACTTCCAAATGCAAAAAGTTGACGGGTATATTTTTCGATGATTTCGTAATCTTCTTTGCTTACAATTCCTTGACGAATAATATCTTCTTTTGAAATATCCATGTCGTGCCCTTGATCTGCTTTTGTGGTTGGGGTGATAATGGGTTCAGGGAAAGGTTGGTACGGGCTCATTCCATCGGGCAGTGCAACACCACATAAGGTTCTTTTACCCATTTGATATTCTCTGAGGGCATGACCCGTCAGATAACCACGGATAACCATTTCTACTTTGAATGGTTCACATTTTTTACCGATGCTCACATAAGGATGTGGTGAATGTAAGAACCAATTGGGGGCAATATGTGAAGTCAATTGCAAGAATTTTGCCGCTATGCTGTTAAGAATCATTCCTTTGAAGGGTATTTGTTTTGGAAGGATTACGTCAAATGCAGAAATCCTGTCGGTTGCTACCATCACCAAAAATTCATGCTGAATTTCATACACATCTCTCACTTTCCCTCTATAAAAACCGGTTTGATGCGGCAAATGAAAATTGGTTTGAAAAATTACAGGAAGGGATTTTATGGAAAAATCAGGTTTGTTCTTCATATGCTTTGATGATTTTTTTAACTAAAGGATGACGAATAACATCTTTCTCGTCAAAATAAATAAAGTCAATGCCTTCTATTCCTTGGAGTATTTTAACAGATTGTATTAAACCACTTTTTTGATGTTTGGGTAAGTCAATTTGCGACATATCACCTGTGATAATAAATTTGGCAGAAGGTCCCATACGGGTTAAAAACATTTTAAATTGAGATTCTGTGGCATTTTGGGCTTCGTCGAGAATCACAAAAGCATTGTCTAATGTACGTCCACGCATGAACGCCAATGGTGCAATTTGAATAAAACCATTGTAAATCAACTCATTTAGTTTACCTGCAGGGAGCATATCATGTAAAGCATCATACAAGGGTTGCAAATAAGGATCAAGTTTTTCTTTTAAGTCGCCTGGCAAAAAACCCAAATTTTCACCTGCTTCAACAGCGGGGCGGGTTAAGATTATTCTTTTGATCATTTTGTCTTTAAATGCCTTCACTGCTAATGCAACTGCAGTATAGGTTTTTCCGGTACCGGCAGGTCCCAGGGCAAAAACAATATCATTGGTTTTGATGGATTCAACCAATCGTTTTTGATTGGGTGTCTTGGGTTTTATAATGTTGCCGCCTGTGCCGTATAACAATATGCTTTCGTCGGTTTTGAAATATTGTCGGGTTTCATTTTCGTCGAGCATCATTAAATCCTCTATGGCTTTTTCGGGAAGCGATTTATAGGTTTGTATGTGATGTATTAGCAATTGCAGACGCTTCTCAAATTCTTCCAAATCGGATTTGCTGCCTTTGACTTTTAGTATGTCGCCACGAGAAATTATCTTGATTTTGGGAAAATATGACTGAATGATGTCCAGTTTCCGATTGTTGATGCCTAACAAGTCAACCGGATCAACTTCGCTTATTGTAAATTGCTTTTCTACCAAGTTGCTATTAATTTATTGCACAAAAATAATTGAAAATGATTAAAACCTTTCTTTTGATTTTAATCTTTTTCTTTTAGTTCCTGATGAAGTAGGGTTGTTACTTGCTGATGACTTTGGTTGGGAAATTTCCACTTTTATGGTTCTGTTATTAATAGTTTTTCCTTGTAATCCACGAATGATTTGCATGGCTGTATCTTTATTGTCAACCGTGATAAACGAATATGTGTCTTTAAGGTTTATTCGTCCGATGGATGTGCCTTTACAACCACTTTCGGTACAAACAAAATGTAAAAACTTAGATTTATTGTCTATGTCTTTGCTTCCGATATTTAAAAATAAATCTGTACCGGACCTTCCAAAATTGCCGGAATGAATTCTATGGTCGGTGTTGCTTTTGTTGCTACGACTGACGTTAACATTTAAATCCTGATCGATTTTTTTGTCTTTGATCATCGTTTCCAAATGATTAGCAACCACAGCGGCAATTATGTCTTCTTTTGAAAAATCTTTTAATTTTTCGATGCATTGTTGTAAGATATCGGTATATTTTGAGGGAAGCCCGGGGTTTTGAATGATTTGTTGTATAAATCTGTCGATACCTGCTTGTAAAATTTCCTGTTCACCGGGAACCTTTATCAGATTGATTTTTTTACCCGTCATTTTTTCAATTCTTCGTAATTTGGAATAATCCCTTGAATGAATAATGGCAATGGACATGCCTGATTGTCCTGCCCGGGCCGTACGTCCGCTTCGGTGAGTATAGTTTTCGATATCTTCGGGTAATCCCATATGAAATACATGCGAAACATCTTTAATATCGATACCTCTGGCAGCCACATCGGTGGCAACCAAAACTTTCACCACTTTATTGCGGAATCTTTTCATAACAAAATCCCGTTGTGCCTGGGAAAGGTCACCATGCAATGCATCGGCAGGGAATCCGTCTTTGATGAGTTTATCGGCTATTTCCTGTGTATCTCTTTTCGTCCTGCAAAATACGATGGCGTAGGGTTGCTGGTAATAATCCAAAAATCGTGTGAGGGCTGCATACATGTCCTTGGCATGAACGTGTGCGAAAAAATGGTCGAGATTTTCGGCCGATGAATTTTTTTTGCCAATTACCACCTTTTCCGGATCGTGCATATATTGCCCGGCAATTCGTTCTACTTCCGGAGGCATAGTAGCACTAAACAGCCAAACTTTTTTGTTATCAGGTGTATGGTCCAAGATGTAATCTATATCTTCCTTAAAACCCATGTTGAGCATTTCATCGGCTTCATCAAGGATAAGGTATTTGACGTTTTGGATTGAAATTGCTTTTCGATTGATTAGGTCAATGAAACGTCCCGGAGTGGCTACAACGATTTGGGGTTTGCTTCTCAAGGATTTTATTTGCGATTGAATATTTACGCCACCATATACCGGTACAATGGAAACATCCTTAAGAAAATAAGCATATTTTTCCAATTCATTTGCGATTTGAATGCACAATTCCCTTGTGGGACACAATATCAATCCTTGGATATTTCTATTATTTGGATCGATATGATGCAACAAAGGTAACCCAAAAGCAGCGGTTTTTCCTGTTCCTGTTTGCGCCAAGCCTACAAAATCTCCTTCTGTTGTTAATAGATAAGGTATGGCTTTTTCCTGGATTGGGGTAGGGGAAGTAAATCCCAATTTTTCTACCGCCTGAATAATTTCCTTTTTTAAAGGAAGTTCTTGAAATTTAATCATATAGTTTTATTTAAGTTAAACAATAAAAAAAGCAAGTCAATAAGCCGGGTTCTGTATTATTCTGTCATTTATCTGCACATGCAGTTGCCTGCATGTCCATCGGCCTACCCCTCTCACATTGGACCAAGCGAGCCCGTGTGAGATATACATGGCCTTTCAGCACGGAAGGTTTGCCTTGCCTCCTCGGTTACCCTCGGAGCGGTGAGCTCTTACCTCGCCTTTTCACCCTTATCCGCCGATGGCGGACGGTATATTTTCTGTGGCACTGTCTGTCATCGCGGACTTTCGTCCGTGATGCCCCCGGTTGCCCGGGGTCCGTTGCTTTCTGCTGCCCGGACTTTCCTCCCCGATAGGAATTTCGGGGCGACAGAATTGACTTGCTTTGCCGCAAAATTAAATATTTTTCTTGAAAAATCAAATTTATATTTGTGGCTACTTAGAATAATTGTTTTATAGATTAGATTTCAGGCTTAAACATTTTTTGTTTTAGGTTGTTGAATTTGAAAAATTCACGAAGAATTTCATCACGTACCTGGCGGAATTTGTTTGTAATTTCTTCCTCGGTTCCTGTTGCTTCGGCAGGATCTTCAAAGCCAATATGTTCACGGTGTTTGACATCGCCCAAGAAACACGGGACAGTTTTCTTTTGCACCGTCGCAAACGGTAATTACATAGTCAAACTTTTGGTCTAAAAACTGCTCTACCGACTTGGGTTTGTTTCCCGAGATATCCACGCCCAACTCTTTCATTACTTCAATAGCTTTGGGGTGCACATAATCTGCCGGTTTTGTTCCTGCCGAGTAAACCTCAACATTAGGGTTTAATGCTTTTAATATGCCTTCTGCCATTTGGCTCCGGCAAGAATTTCCTGTACAAAGAATTAAAACTTTCATCTTTTTTAATTTTTATTGTTTGAATAATATTTTTTCTTTAACCAAAGGGATGCTTTTACCAAACAAGAAATAATATCGCTTAAAACCAAAGCCAATGGAGGTAAGCGATTGGTGATTTCCTACATTAATATCGGTGCGGCTGAAAAATGGCGTTATTACAGGAAAAATAAATGGATATTGCACCATCCTTGTTGGCTTAAAAAAACATTTGAAGGATAGGATGACGAGATTTGGGTAAAATTCTGGAAAAAAGAATGGCAAAATATCATTTTTGGAAACGACGATTCTTATATGAAAAAAATTTTGGATGCCGGTTTTGACGGAACGTATTTGGATAATATTGAGGCATATTATTCTTTGTATTTTTATTGAAGTTGATTTAATTTTAGAAAAAATTTCTTGAAATGTCTCAACTTCCATAAATTTTCACCATTAAAGCGCCTTTTCCATAACGTTCATAAGGTGCGTCATTGTATTCGATATTCTGCATTCCTTTGAGTAAGTGGATAATTTCTTGTTTTAATATGCCTTTTCCAATGCCATGGATTAATATTACATAACGAATGTGGTGCGACCCGGCATACTCAATTGCTTCTCGTGCTTTTTCCAATTGATGCAACAATATTTCGTGCTTTGTTCTGACATACTTATGAGGCATATTGGCAAAATGCAGGTCGATTTCAATAGCTTTGTCGCCCTTCTTGTTTAAATTAATGATCCGGTAAGGCGACTTTTCTTTTTTAGGTTTGCGGACTTTTTCTTTGGAGGCTTTATTTTCTATATTTTGATGATAATAGCGATGATACATTTTTTCTTCATCATTTGTTTTAGCAATCAACTTGCCGGGGTGGAAATGCAGCGTCATACCTGTACGATCGCAAATGATGTATATGCAATCCTTTTGAATATCGACAATTTCGCCGGAGCAATCTTCATCAATAACTTTAACATGTTGACCTATTTGAAAATTGTGCGTTTTTTTCATAGTTCAAATATCTCAAAAATAAATTAAAATTATTTTGAAGTCATGCTAAAAATTTAACTTCTCTGAAATGCCAACTATATCAATTCTTATTCATCTTGATTGAATGATATTTCTGTTGTAAGTATTTATTTGAATTTCAATTTGATTTTTAAAATTATTTTGTTAAAAGTAATATTGAATGAAATTTTATATGAATTAAATTGTTTTTTGACATAGATTTTTTCAAATTTGCCCGGGCTTGAAAAATTAATATTATGAAAATTTACAGATTTATTCTGATAGCATTGAGTTTATATGCCAATGCAATTCAATCACAAGATACTTTAAGAAACACCAAAGGGAGCGAATATTTGTTTACTTTTAAAAAGAAGATTGAACATTTGCCGGTTGAAGATCAATGTCAAACAGGCACCTGTTGGAGCTTTTCTGCCCTTTCTTTTTTTGAATCTGAAGTAAAAAGATTGGGAAAAAAGCCGGTGAATCTTTCGGAAATGTATGTAGTGCGAAAGGCCTATCCCGACAAAGCCCAACAATTTTTAAGAATGTATGGAAAATTCAATTTTGGACCCGGAGGTGCCTTTCATGATATACCCTATGTAATAAAAAAATATGGTATTGTTCCTCAAGAAATATATTCCGGATTGAATTATGGAACAGAGAAACATATCCATTCAGAACTCGATCAAGTGCTTGAAGCCATGGTAAAAGCACTTGCATCAAATCCTAACCATCATCTTAGTGATGCTTGGCGACCGGCCATTGAAGCCGTTTTGGATGCTTATCTTGGCAAAGATCCGGTGGATTTTACATATAACGGAAAACAATATACACCAAAATCTTTTGCAAAGGAATTGGGTTTGAATATGGACGATTATGTTTCTTTGACATCGTTTACCCATCATCCTTTTTACCGACAAATGATTATAGAGGTGCCCGATAACTGGTTGATGGGGACTTCGTATAACTTGCCACTGGATGAATTAATACAGACCATGAAACATGCCATACTTAATGGTTATACTTTTGCGTGGGCGGCAGATGTCTCGGAGAAAGGATTTTCATTTAAAAATGGACTGGCCATTGTTCCCGAAGATGAATCTACCATACAGGTAAAAGGCCGCGACAGTCATTTATTTAATAATGCCGGAGCTGAAAAGAAATCAAATGCATTTTTACAACCTGTCAAAGAAAAAACGATAACACAAGAAATGAGGCAAAAAGCATTTGACAATCTTACAACCACCGATGACCATGGTATGCATGTGGTTGGATTGGCCACCGATCAAAACGGTAAAGAATATTTTTTTGTGAAAAACTCTTGGGGCGAATCAAATGATTTGAAAGGATATTTCTTTGCTTCTGAAGCATATGTCAGATATAAAACCATAAACATTTTTTTACATAAAGATGCTATACCAAAAGAAATTAGAAAAAAACTCAACATTCAATAGGTGAACAAATCTTTTAAATCAAAATGGTATTTATATCCAACAATTTTTTCAAAAAGTTGATGTAGTGAGTTTAATGTCAAATTAAAAATGACTTTTGCATCGAAATAATTATTTTCTTTGCCAAAAACAATTTATGATAGTCATGAAGTTTGGTGGCACTTCCGTTGGGAGTGCCGCGAGGATGAAACATGTCGCTGATTTAGTCCAAAAATATCCCTCACCAAGAATTGTTGTGCTTTCGGCAATGTCCGGCACAACTGACTCTCTTGTCAAAATTGCAGATTATCTTAAAGCCAATAACACAGAAGGAGCCATTGATGTTTGGAATCAATTACGTGAAAAATATCAAAATGAAATTAATCAACTTTATGCATCAGATTTGACCAAAAAACAAGTATGGCAATCATTATCGGAAATTTTTGACGCCATTCGTCAATATTTTCATTGGCCTTCTATTACTGTAAAGGAAGAAAAATTTATCGTAGCCGGTGGAGAGTTGATGTCTACTCTCATGTTTTATCATTATTTAAATGAAATCAATCATCCGGCAGCATTATTACCGGCTTTGGATTTTATGAAAATTGACGAAAATGGAGAACCGGATTATACTTATATCCGTGAGAAATTAAATGAAAAATTAAATTTACACAAAGACATACCTACCTACGTTACCCAAGGTTTTATCTGTCGCAATCCATACGGGGACATCGATAACCTCAAAAGGGGAGGGAGTGATTACACCGCATCTATCATCGGATCGGTGGTTCAAGCATCGGAAGTGCAAATCTGGACAGATATTGACGGCATACATAATAACGATCCAAGGTATGTCAAAAATACCCGTCCGATACATTATATTTCCTTCGATGAAGCCGCTGAGTTGGCATACTTTGGGGCTAAAATTTTACATCCAAGCAGTGTGTTACCTGCCAAATATGCCGGCATACCCGTAAGGTTAAAGAATACGCTTGACCCGGAGGCATTTGGAACGATCATCAGTAATCAAAGCGATCATTCCGGCCATAAAGCTGTTGCCGCAAAGGATGGAATTACGGCTATTAAAATCAAATCGGGCAGGATGCTGTTGGCATATGGATTTTTGAGAAAGGTTTTTGAAATTTTTGAGCTGTATAAAACGCCCATCGATGTCATTACCACATCAGAAGTAGCAGTTTCGTTAACTATCGATGATCAAAGATATTTGGACGAGATCGTTGCGGATCTCAAAAAATTGGGCACTGTTGAAGTGGATCATGATTTGTCTATAATATGTATTGTAGGAAATTACAGTGAAGAATCCAAAGGTTATGCCGCCGAAGTGTTTGATGCCTTAAAAGAGATTCCCATCAGGATGATATCTTATGGGGGCAGCAAATATAATATCACAGTGGTAGTTAAATCATCACACAAAGAAAGTGCATTAAAATTGCTTCAACAAAAACTTTTTGAAAAAAATGAATTGGCCGGAGATCTCAAATAAAATTCGAGAAATAGATACACCATTTTATCTTTATGACACTAAGGGGCTGGATAATCATGTCAAGGAAATGCTGCGAGTATTGCCTGACAATTTTCATGTGCATTATGCACTCAAAGCAAACAACAATCCATTGGTGACAAAAGTGATTTTTGAGAATGGACTGGGTGCCGATTGTGTGAGTTGGGGGGAGTTGCAACTTGCTTACAATCACCAAATTGATCCGAAAAAGATTGTTTTGGCAGGTGTGGGAAAGACAGATAAAGAAATTATTTGGGGAATTCAGCATCAAATTCTTTCATTTAACGTGGAATCGGTACATGAATTGAAAGTGATTGACTCTATTGCCGGCAGTTTATCCAAGCCCGCTCATATTTGCATCAGGTTGAATCCAAACATCGATGCGAAAACGCATAAGTACATAACCACAGGCCTTGAAGAAAATAAGTTTGGAATTTTATGGAGAGACCTGCCGGAAGTGGTTGATATTTTGCGTAATTCCAATTATTTGAAATTCATGGGGGTGCACTTTCACATAGGATCGCAAATAACCGATTGGTTTCCGTTCGAAAGGTTGTGTGTTAAAGCCAACGAATCACTTCAATACTTCAGGGAAAGAAATCTTGAACCAAAGATGTTAAACGTGGGAGGAGGATTAGGCATTGATTATCATCATCCTGAATCAACAAAAGTTGATTTTCAAAAATATTTCGGAATATTTGAAAAATTTCTTGAGATACCCGATAATTTTCCGGTGCATTTTGAATTAGGCAGATCCATTACGGCCAACTTTGGGTATTTGATCACCAGGGTATTGTATATTAAAAAAGGTTTTAAAACCACTTTTGTGATTGTTGATGCTGGAATGACAGATTTATTACGTCCGAGTTTGTATCAAGCTTTTCATAAAATTCAAAACATCTCATCTTCCTCAACTAAAAAACAAACATATGATATTGTTGGGCCCATCTGCGAGTCGTCCGATACCTTTCTTAAAAATTATGAATTACCCGAAACTTCAAGAAACGATTATTTGGTCATATTTTCGGCCGGCGCATATGGTGAAGTGATGTCGAGCAATTACAATATGCGTGAAAAGCCATCATCGGTTGACTTGCAGCAATTATTGACAAGTGTTAAAAATTAAAATGTTTTGTTATGTTGAAGAAAATCTTGATTACATATTTTTTGTTTGGATATTCGTTGACTTTTTTTGGTCAGAACGATGAGATGATGTGTTATTATGTCGATCCCGGCATGTCGCCGAGAGAACATACTGTTGATTTCACCGAATTATCTTTAACCTTGGATATTGATACTGTAAATTATTCTATTCGGGGTGAAGTTTTGTTGAAATTTACGGCACTTCGTCAAATGGTAGAATTTATTGAATTGGATGCCATTGATATGAAATTTGAGGAAATAAAATTGGACGGATCCACAGTGGCGCAATATTCTTATGATAATCAAAAACTGATAATAAAAGGTTTAAAACTTCCACGCAATAGTCATCATCAACTTTTGATCAAATATTCCTGTAAACCTAAACGGGGTCTTTATTTCACCGGATGGAACGATTCTTTGCATTTTTCCCGGAGGCAAGTATGGTCGCAGGGGCAAGGTATAGATAACCGTCATTGGATTCCCATGTTTGACGATATGTCAGATAAAATAATTTCTGAAATTCGCTTGGAGTTCGATTCAAAATATAAAGTATTGTCAAATGGTCAGTTAATTCAACGAAAGCAACTCAAAAACGGTAAAACTTTTTGGCATTATCGTATGTTATATCCACACGCACCATACTTAATCATGCTTGGAATAGGTGATTACAATATCAAAAGCACAACCTCTTCGGGCGGTGTGAATATGAATTTTTATTATTATCCCGACAGGGAAGAGTGTTTTGAACCTACATATCATTATAGTAAAGAAATGATGGATTTTCTCGAGAAATATATTGGCATTAACTATCCCTGGAAAACATATTCACAAATTCCGGTGGAAGAATTTATGTATGGTGCCATGGAAAATACCACAGCAACAGTATTTGGTGACTTTTTACTGGTTGATGAATATGCAGAGAACGACAGGGCTTATTTGCCGGTCAACGCTCATGAATTGGCTCATCAATGGTTTGGAGATTTAATTACGGCAAGATCATCTGCTCATATTTGGTTACAAGAAAGTTTTGCAACACACTACAACTGGCTTGTCGAAAAAGAGTATTACGGACAGGATCATTATGATTGGAATAGGAGGAATGCAGCCAATGCAGCTTTGAACGAGTCGGAAAAAAATCTTTATCCTATAGTACACAGCCGGGCCGGAAGTGTACGCAATTATCCCAAAGGAGCATTTGTTTTACACATGATGAAATATGTGATGGGAGAGGAAGATTTCCGGGCTTCCATAAAATATTATTTGGAAAAACATGCATACAAAAATGTCGACACACGTGATCTTTGGGTGTCAATTTATGAAGCAACCGGAAGAAACCTTGATTGGTTTTTCGATCAGTGGTTATACAGGGGAGGGGAGCCACATTACAGAGTGAGCTTTCAAAGAGTGGAAAAAGATGGTAAGGCATTCGGGCAATTTTTTGTAGAACAAATTCATCCTATGGTTGAAAATATCGGGGTGTTTAAAATGCCGATTGTATTCAGAATTTATTTTACAGACGGTAGTTTTGTCGAAGATACTGTGATGGTCGATAAGAAACAACAATTAGTGGAAATTCCTTTTGAAAAAAATAAAACAATTTCATTTTCACTTTTTGATCCTAATTCCAACATCTTAAAAAGATATGAATTTGAAAAATCATTTGAGGAATTGAAAAATCAGGCCTCTTTGGCACCAGATATGTTAGACCGGTATGATGCTGTTTGGGCTATGCGGAAAATTCCATTAAATGAAAAAAGAGCTTTTTTGCACGAACGATATTTTAAAGAAACATTTCATGCTATCAAAGGAGAAATTATTTATCAATTGATAAACGACAATAGCCCTGAAGCAATTGAAGTATTAAAAGATGCATTAAAAAGCAAAGATCCTTTGGTTACAAGACATGTTTTAATGAATACACAAAAAATAAACCCTGAATTAAAAGAAGAATATTTTGCGGCGTTAAAATCTAAATCATATATAAATATTGAAAAAGCAATGGATTTACTTTATGCCGACTTCCCTGCTGAAATACAGAGAATTTTGGATGAAACCTCACAATATAAAAACTCCACAGGGCAAATCATTGCAATAAAACGTTACGAATTGTCGTATGTACACTTTAAAGATAAAAAAAGTTTAGATTCTATCATCCGGATGGCTTCACCCTCTTTTGAATTTAGAACCCGTATCAATGCTTTTGATGCTTTAACCAGAATCGGATATTTCGATCAAGTAGTAGAAGCATATTTGGAAGAAGCAGCCAATAGCCCGAACCATCGTTTAAGTTCAGCGGCTAAATCAACATTGAAGTTTTTCGAAAAAATTCAATGGAAATAACAACTTCGTGCAACTTTTGTTAAAAGTAAACGTCTTTTAGATAAAATTTACTAAATTTGTTTGTTTTTTAATGTTGCAAAAATGCCAAAGTTTAATCATTTTTATAGTAAGCTCTCAGGTTTTCATAGAGTTATTATTATTGTCCTTTTTTTGAATATGTCTTTTTTACAAGCTCAATCACCCACTTGTGGGAATTCTTCTATGTTATGTACAAACATTCAGTTTCCAAGTGCCACTTCAGGAACAGCTCAGCCGGGACCGAATTATGGATGTTTGTTTTCCCAACCCAACCCAAGTTGGTTTAATTTTCAAGTTAGTCAAAGCGGAAACATTACTTTTACTATAACTCAAGTAAATTCTTCCGGACAGTTATGTGATGTGGATTTTATTGTTTGGGGGCCATTTTCAAGTCCAAATGGTAATTGCAATAACTTAACGGCTGCCAATACGGTCGATTGTTCATTTTCGGCTTCTGCAGTTGAAACTGTAAACATTCCAAATGCCGTTGCCGGGCAATATTATATCATTCTGATAACTAATTATTGCGGGTCTGCCGGCACCATCACTTTTCAACAAACCGGTGGAACCGGTGGTATTGGTTGTTGTAATTCGTCCTGGACAAATCCGGGGCCTTTTTGTGTCAATTCATCTCAAGTTTTTTTACCAAATTATGTTACCGGCGAAACAGGTGGGAATTTTTCAGGTCCGGGTGTCTCCAACAATGTATTTTATCCAAGTCAAGCCGGAGTTGGAACGCATACAGTTACCTATACGGCACCTTGTGGAGGATCAACTCCTTTAAATATTGTTGTAAATCCTCTTCCTACTGTTAGTGTAAATAATCCTGTCGTTTGTTCTGGATCTCCTGCTGTAATCAATACAGTCGTCAATCCTTCCGGTGGTACTTTTTCCTGGTCGCCCGGTGGACAAACTACTCAAAGTATCATGATTAACCCTGCCGTTCCGGGTAATTATACGGTGACTTATACTTCACCTTCCGGTTGCGTGAACTCAGCTACATCGACAGTCAGTTTATACCCACAACCCATTGCTTCTTTTAACGCTACTACCGTATGCCATGGCAATCCTACCACTTTTACCAATACTTCCAATGCCAATGGCAGCAATATTGTGGCTTATGCATGGGATGTCAATGCCGACGGTATTATTGATACCAATGTGGCTAACTTCTCTTACACCTATCCCCAACCCGGCATCTACAATGTTTCTTTGATCATCACTTCCTCTGACGGATGTAAAGACACTGCCACTCAACAAGTAGTGGTACATCCTAAACCGATTGCCGATTTTGCTTATTCTCCTGTTTGCGAAAATCAGGTTTCCAATTTTTTTGATTTGTCCAATATATTGTCAGGTCAAATTGTGGCCTGGAATTGGAATTTTGGTGATGGAAACAGCAGTAATCTTCAAAATCCGACGCATGTGTATTCTCCCGGCACTTACACCGTAACACTGACAGTTACGAGCGATTCCGGTTGCGTTTCGTCAATTTCCAAAGTTGTGCAGGTGTATGCCAATCCTGTGGCTAATTTTAAATTTCAAAACCAATGCCTCTACGACAGTGTGTATTTTTATGATTTCTCTACGGTCAACAATGCCGTTATTACGCAATGGGAATGGACGTTTGGAGATGTAGTCAACAACACATCCACACAACAGCATCCCGCACACCTGTATTCTACCAATGGTGTATTTACCACACAGCTTATCGTCACTTCATCCCAAGGATGTAAAGATACTGTTGAAAAGCAGGTGTATGTGCACCCCATCCCCAATGCCAACTTCAACACATCGGGAGATGTCTGTTTGGGCAATCCGATACAGTTCAACGATTTGAGTAATATCCCACAAGGAGGCATTTCATATTGGAAGTGGTATTTTGGTGACGGAAATTCATCCACCCAACAAAATCCCCAACACAATTATCAATCGCCGGGAAAATTTCAAGTAACTTTGATTGTGCAGAGCGACAGCGGATGCTTAGACACAGTGAAGAAATATGTAAATATCTGGCCATTGCCTAAAGTGGATTTTTCGTTTGATCAGAGTTGTCAATATGATACGGTGTTTTTCACAAACTTGTCCACTATTTTGAACGGAAGCATGAATTATTTGTGGACATTTGGTGATGGCAGTCCGCAAAGCAATGTTACTCATGCCGAACATATTTACCAACAATACGGGAAATTTAATGTGACGCTGACCGCTACGTCGGAAAAGGGTTGTCAATCGGACATCACCAAAGAAGTGGAGGTATATCCGGCACCAAAAGCGGAATTTACCTACAGTGACCTGCTGATCGGCTGCTCTCCATTATGTGTCAATTTCTACGACCTTTCCACCGTCCCTGCCGGATCAATAGCAAAATACCGTTGGGATTTTGGCGACAGCTTGTATTCGAGCCAACAAAATCCCCGTCATTGTTATGTCAACACCAATGATAGCGCCGAAACATACAGAGTATTGTTGACGGTGGTGACCGATATGGGTTGTGTCGATACGTTCCCGGTCTATGACCTTGTGCATGTGTATCCTCAACCGGTGGCAGATTTTGATTTCACTCCATCTTCTACCACAATTTTCAATGCCGATATTGAATTTACCAATTACAGTGTGAATGGGACAAAATGGTATTGGGATTTTGGCGATGGTCATCAATCTTATGATTTCTCACCGACGCATACCTATGCCGATACGGGGAAATATACCGTGACATTGACAGTGTATAACGATTACGAGTGTGTCGACAGCATCAACTATACCGTGTGGATAAGGCCTGAATTTGCCTTCTATATTCCTTCGGCATTTACACCGAATAATGATGGTATTAACGATATTTTCAAAGGAAAAGGATTTGGCATACGTGAAGATCAGTTTGAAATGAACATCTATGACCGTTGGGGCAATCTGATTTATTCGACCAACGATATTCAAAGAGGATGGGATGGAAACGTGGGTGGTCAACCCGCCCCATTGGGAGTGTATGTTTATCAAATGAAAGTAATGTTGCCTCACGGAGAATTCGTGAAATATCAAGGTACGGTTACACTTATTCGCTGATATCTGTTAATAACTCATTCTGATTACTTCGCAAATTTTTCTCTGGAATTCTTAATTTTACAGCGTATGCAAGAGAATTACAACTATTCGGAAGAACATATAAAGTCGCTTGATTGGAAAGATCACATACGTCTGCGTCCGGGCATGTATATCGGAAAGCTCGGAGACGGTTCTTCATTTGATGATGGAATCTATATCTTGTTGAAAGAAATTATCGACAATTCGATTGATGAGCATGTTATGGGTTTTGGCAACAAGATAATTGTCAAAATACAGGATAATCGTGTGGAAGTGAGGGATTTTGGAAGGGGAATTCCTTTGGGTAAAGTTGTAGATTGTGTTTCTAAAATTAATACCGGTGCAAAATATGACAGTGCAGCTTTTAAAAAAAGTGTAGGGTTAAATGGTGTGGGAACAAAAGCCGTCAACGCACTTTCCGAGTTGTTTGTGGTAGAAAGTTACCGTGACGGTCAAATGAAAAAAGCCGTATTTGAAAGAGGCAATTTGATAGAAGAAAGCGATATAGTTGCAACAAACGAAAAAAATGGAACAAAAATAATTTTCATTCCTGACAAAGAAATTTTCCCTGATTATAAATACAAAAGTGCCTTTGTTGAAAAATTATTGTGGAATTATGCTTATTTAAACAGTAAACTTACTTTATTTTTTAATGATCAAAAATTTCATTCCGAAAATGGTCTGAAAGATCTTTTAGAACAAAATTTAAGTGACGAAATTCTGTATCCTATCATACATTTAAAGGGGGATGACATAGAAGTGGCCATCACACATACCAATTCGTATGGCGAAGAATATTACTCTTATGTAAACGGACAATATACTTCACAAGGTGGGACACATTTGCAGGCCTTCAAAGAAGCTTATGTGAGAGTCATCAGGGATTTTTTTCAAAAAGATTATGATGTTTCAGATATCCGTACTGCCATCAGCGCTGCTTTGTCGGTGAGAATTGTTGAACCTGTGTTTGAATCGCAAACAAAAACCAAACTTGGATCAAACGAAATAGAACCGGGAGGGCAAAGTTTGCGTTCATTTGTTTACGAATTTCTTAAAACCGAACTTGACAATTATTTGCATAAAAATCCCGAAACTGCTGCTGCATTACAAGAAAGGATACTACGCTCGGAAAAAGAAAGAAAAGAACTTGCAGGTATCAGAAAATTGGCAAAAGAACGGTCAAAAAAAGCAAGTTTGCACAACAAGAAACTTCGCGATTGCCGGATACACTTCAACGATAAACATGAACGCAGTATAGAGTCCACTCTTTTTATCACAGAGGGCGATTCTGCTGCCGGATCCATTACCAAGGCAAGAGATGTCAATACTCAGGCGGTGTTTAGTTTAAAGGGAAAACCGCTCAATACTTACTCACTCACCAAAAAGGTAGTTTATGAAAACGAAGAATTTAATCTGTTGCAGGCAGCATTGGGCGTGGAAGATGGCATGGAAAATTTGCGCTACAATTATGTGGTGATAGCAACAGATGCCGATGTAGATGGGATGCACATCCGGCTGTTGATGATCACATTCTTTCTGCAATTTTTCCCGGATTTGGTGAAAAACGGACATTTGTATGTTTTGCAAACACCTCTTTTCAGAGTAAGAAACAAACAAGAAACCATCTATTGTTACAATGAAGAAGAAAAACAAAAAGCCATTCAAAAATTATCCTCCAAAGGAAAGGTGGAAATTACCAGATTTAAAGGATTGGGAGAGATTTCTCCGGACGAATTCAAGCAATTTATAGGCAAAAATATAAAATTAAGTCCGGTAATAATCGGAAAAGAGACCCCTATATATGATATTTTATCGTTTTATATGGGAAAAAATACTCCCGAACGTCAAGAATTTATCATAGAAAATTTGAAAGTAGAAAAAGATTTGGCTGAATAATGGAAAATAAGGAAAATCAAGATAATTCGGAGCCCCTCGAAAATAAACCAACACATCAAGAAACTAACGGACAATCCGGAGATCAAGTAATCAAGGTCTCGGGAATGTATAAAGAATGGTTTCTTGATTATGCTTCATATGTTATTCTTGAAAGAGCCGTTCCTCATATTGACGATGGATTAAAACCGGTGCAAAGAAGAATTCTGCATTCTATGTATGAAATGGAGGATGGAAGGTTCCACAAGGTGGCCAACATCATTGGGAACACAATGAAACTCCATCCTCACGGCGACGCTTCCATCGGAGATGCATTGGTACAGTTGGGTCAGAAAGAACTTCTAATTGAAACCCAAGGTAATTGGGGGAATATTTTTACAGGCGACTCGGCTGCCGCACCCCGTTATATTGAAGCCCGGTTAAGCAAGTTCGCTTTGGAAGTGCTGTTTAGCCCAAAAGTTACTCAATGGCAATTGTCTTACGACGGAAGAAATAAAGAACCTGTGACACTTCCCGTAAAATTTCCACTTTTGTTGGCATTGGGCACTGAAGGTATTGCCGTTGGAATGGCTTGCAAAATCTTACCGCATAATTTTAACGAACTGATCGATGCTTCGATTGCATATTTAAGAAAGAAGCCATTTCAATTATATCCCGATTTCCCTACCGGTGGGTATATGGATGTTTCCAATTACAATGATGGACTAAGGGGCGGCAAAATTTTGGTACGGGCCAAAATATCCAAAATTGACAATAAAACATTGTTGATTGAAGATATTCCTTATGGAACCACCACAGGCAGTTTGATTGATTCCATTTTGAAAGCAAACGACAAGGGTAAAATAAAAGTAAAAAAGATTGAAGACAACACCGCCGAAAAAGTTGAGATTATTATCCATCTTGCACCGGGTGTTTCTCCTGATAAAACCATTGATGCGCTCTATGCATTTACCGATTGCCAGGTTTCCATTTCTCCCAATATAGCAGTTATCAAAGACGATAAACCCATGTTTTTGGGTGTGAGCGATTTGCTTAGATATTCCACAGACAATACGCTTAAAATTCTTAAAGAAGAATTGTCCATTAAACTTCTTGAGTTAAAAGAACAATTACACTTTCTGTCTCTTGAAAAAATATTTATAGAAAAGAGAATTTACAGAAATATAGAAGAATGTGAAACTTGGGAAGAAATTATTTCTACCATCCGGAAAGGATTAGAACCCTATTTGCATTTGTTTTATAGAGATGTTACGCAAGAAGATATTGAGCGATTGACTGAAATAAAAATTAAGCGTATCTCAAAGTATGATGCAGGGCTTGCTGAAGAAAATATGTCCAAACTCGAAAGTCAAATCAAAGAAACCCAACATCACATCGATAATATAGTTGACTTTACCATTGATTATTTTAAGGAGTTAAAAAGAAAGTATGGTAAAGGAAAAGAAAGAAAAACCGAAATCAGATTGTTTGATACCATCGAAGCCACCAAAGTGGTTGTCAAAAATGAAAAGCTATATGTGAATTTTTCTGAAGGATTTTTAGGATATGCCATGAAAAACGAGGGGGAGTATGTGTGTGATTGTTCTGATATCGATGACATCATTGTATTCTTTAAAAATGGCACGATGAAGGTGGTTAAAATTGCCCCAAAACTCTTTGTTGGAAAAAATATCATTTATGCAGGTGTCTGGAAAAAAGGAGATAAGCGTACTACCTACAATTACATATATACCAATTTGGATAACGGAAAAACTTATGTAAAAAGGTTCCAGGTGCCTGCTGTAACTCGAGATAAAGAATATAACCTTGCCGGTAATGCTTCCAAGGCATTTGTACATTATTTAACGGTCAATCCCAATGGTGAGGCCGAAGTTGTGACTGTGGTTCATAAAAACAAACCCGGCTTGAGGAAAATTAAATTTGATTATGATTTTTCTACTTTAGACATTAAAAGCAGAGATGCCCGTGGAAATCAGCTTACAAAACATCCGGTTTTGAAAGTTGTGCAAAAAGAAAAAGGAGTATCTACTCTGGAAGCCCGCAAAATATGGTTTGACGATGCCATAATGCGGTTGAATGTGGATCAACGTGGCTCGTTTCTCGGAGAATTTGCAGGTGATGACAAAATCATTTCGGTGTATGCGTCAGGTTATTATCTGATTACGGGTTACGATTTATCATTACACTTTGAAGATGACTTGATTTTAATTGAAAAATTTATACCGAAAAAACCATTGACGGTGATATACAAGGACAAAAAGTCCGGAGATTTTTATGTCAAAAGGTTTGTACCTGAATTAAGCAAAAATAAGGTTTACTTTTTGTCTGAAAACAACAACCAACAATTAGAAGCAATCTCCTATGACTATGCACCGGTCATGAAAATCAAATTTAAAAACAGCAAAGAAGAGAATTGGACAGAAGAAATTTGGGATGTTGATCAAAAAACCGAAGTTCGCAGCATCAAAGCCAAAGGGAATAAATTTAAATGGTATGCATTACAAAATATAGAATGGCTCGAACCTCGTTTGAAAGAGCCACCATTGGATCAACTCGAATCTCCTTCAGGCGATGAAATTACGCGCTTGTATCAAATCACCGAAGATGAGTTAAAAGAAGACAATCCTCAGGAAGACATCGAAAAAATTAATTGGGATAATTGGTCGTCCGGTCAACAAGGGACTTTAAATTTTGATGAATAAATGATCACTTTGATTTTGTCAATTATTATAACCATTGTTTCCATTCAGGCATTCGGCAAAAGAGAGATCATAGCAAAATATAGTTTTTCACCATACGCCATTAAGCATAGAAACGAATGGTATCGTTTTTTTACACATATTTTTATCCATGCCGATTGGATACACTTAATCATCAATTTATTTGTCTTTTATCAATTCGGCAATATAATCGAAGAATATCTACATGCAATTTTCGGTGTCAAAGGATACTACTATTATTTGTTGTTATTTATTGGAGGAGCAGTTTTTTCGGTATTGACTACTTTTAAAAAATATCAAGAAAATTATCTTTATCAGGGGGTAGGGGCAAGTGGTGGAGTTTCGGCCATTTTATTTGCTTACTTACTGTTTCAACCAATGTCATCTTTATGTTTGTATGGTTTGTTGTGCTTGCCCGGAATTGTTTGGGGCGTTTTCTACCTTGTTTATTCATATTTCATGGCAAAAAAACAATTGGATTATATCAATCATGAAGCCCATTTTTGGGGGGCTGTTTTTGGTATTGTCTTCATTATCATTATTTATCCGAAAGTCATTTATATTTTTCTATCGTCTTTTTCATGAAAAAAGGGTTATTGTTAGATAGGGACGGAATACTTATCAAAGAGCGCGGAGAATACAATTATCTTCACGAACATTTTATTCCTCTTAAGGAAAATATCCCTTTTTTAAAAGAAATGCAACAACAAGGATATTTATTGATGGTTGTGACCAACCAGGGAGGTATAGCCAAAGGGTTATATACACACGAAGATTTGCACTTTTTTCATCAAATGATGATAAATTTTTTTCATAAGCAAGGAATTGAATTTTCTAAAATTTATTATTGCCCGCACCATCCGGATATTAGCGCATGTTTATGCCGTAAACCGGGGCATCTGTTGATTCAGAAGGCCATTTCGGAGTTTAATCTATCTCCCCAAGAAAGCATCATGATTGGAGACAAACCTACAGATATTATAGCTGCTGAAAATGCCGGAGTAAAAGGATTGTTGGTGGAACCCAATCAAAAATTGGATATTCAAATCTTAAATCAAATTATTAAAACAGGCAATTAAAACGACGTATTTGACCATGTATAAAACCCACAAAAGCAAAATTTTAAGTAAAATTGTTATTTTAGCAGGCAAATTGTAGCAGATTGTTTGTAGTATACAACGGAGAATTTTATCCGGCTGATGAGCCACTTTTCACAGGTAAAAACCGATCTTTCAGATACGGAGATTCTGTCTTTGAATCCATAAGGGTCGTCAATGGACGGCCAATGTTCTTACCTTTACATTTTCAAAGATTACAAGAGGCAAAAAAAATTTTGCATTACGAACCAACCGAGGGTTTTACATTGGCTTCAATAACAGAACTGATTTTGCAATTACTTGAACGCAATCAAATAACCCAAGGTGGCAGAATAAGATTGACAGTATTTAGAAACGAAGGAGGGTTTTATATTCCGGAAACCAATACAAAGTCTTTTCTAATAGAGGCCGAACCATATGAGCACAACTATTATCACTTTAATGAAAAGGGGGTGGTGGTCGACCTGTCAACAGGTCCGGTAAAGAAATATACACCTTTGTCTTATTTCAAAACCGGTAGTGCTTTGTTTTATGTATTGGCCGGAGTCGAAAAAAACAACAGGCGCCTGGATGAGTTGATTTTGTTGAATGAAAAATTTCATTTATGTGAAAGTATACATTCCAATCTTTTTTTGGTAAAAAACAATACAATCTATACACCTTCGCTGGATGACTTTCCGGTAAACGGCATCATGAGAAGTGTCATCATTGATTTAGCCCGCTCGCAAAAAATGAATGTCGTTGAAGGTTCTTTCAGCCCCACAGCTTTACTTCAAGCTGATGAAGTATTTTTAACCAATGCCATTCAGGGCATACGTTGGGTGGGAGCATATCGCAACAAAAGATATTTTCATAAAATTTCCACACAATTAAACTTGTGGTTGAATGATTTATTGATTGAAGAACAATCAAATAGTTAACAAAAAAAGATGCATAAATTCAAAATAAAACATTAATTTGCAACCGATTTAAAAAAAACATATATGACACCTGTGAAGATAGAAAAAGAAATAGTCGTAAAAGTATCACCCAAGCTTTTGTATAATTTTATATCAACTCCCGGGGGTTTGTCCAAATGGTTTGCTGAAGATGTCAATATCAACGGAGACGAATATAGTTTTTATTGGGATGATGAGTGTGAAAAAGCACGTTTGATAGACAAGAAAAGAGATAGTTTTGTCAAATTCCAATGGGAAAAATATACAGGCACAGAATATTTTTTTGAATTAATTATCACTCAAGATGATCTGACCAAAGAATCATCATTGCGGTTTATAGATTACGTAATGCCCGATGAAGAGGATGAATTAGGCAGGATCATCGATACTCAATTGCAAAAATTAAAATCATTGTTAGGTCTTTGATATTTTTAAGAACTTAAGTTGAATTTTTTATACATACTCCGCAGGGATATTGCTTATCTTTGGGCTTATTTTAAGATATGAAAAGAATAGTTATTTCTATATTAGGTTGGATGGCTTGTGGGTTGGTTTTGGCCCAGATGAGTCATCATGAGAGTATTCGTAAGATTGAAACGGTTTTATATTACATTGAAAATGGTTATGTAGATACGGTAGATCCCGGAAAATTGGCCGAAAAAGCCATTGTAGGCATGCTCGAAAGTCTCGATCCTCATTCGGTTTATATACCCAAAGAAGAGGTGCAGGCCATGAATGAGCCACTTGAAGGTAATTTTGAAGGAATTGGAATTGAATTTCAAATATTGCAAGATACAGTCATGGTTGTTCACCCCATCATAGGAGGCCCCTCGGAAATTTTAGGAATTAGAGCAGGAGATAAAATTATTAAGGTTAACGATACCGTTTTTGCCGGAATAAAATTAACCAATCGGGATGTGGTGAAAAAACTACGAGGACCAAAAGGAACAAAAGTGAAAGTTAGCATCATGCGGGCAGGAAATCCCGAATTGATAGATTTTGTCATCACCCGCGATAAAATTCCTATATACAGCGTTGATGCAGCTTATATGATAGACAAAAAAACCGGATATGTTAAAATTTCCCGTTTTGCTAAAGAAACAGACAAGGAGTTTCGCGAAGCAATGGAAAAATTAAAGAAACAAGGGTTGGAAAACCTCATCCTAGACCTTCAGGGCAATGGCGGTGGATATCTCAATACAGCCGTACAACTCGCCGATGAATTTCTCGATAACAATAAACTGATAGTTTATACACTTGGAGCTCATCATCCGAAAGAAGAATATAAAGCCATCAACAAGGGAGTATTTGAAAAAGGGAAACTGGTGGTTTTGATCGACGAAGGGTCTGCCTCGGCAAGTGAAATTGTATCCGGAGCCATTCAGGACTGGGATCGAGGATTGATCGTGGGAAGGCGTTCATTTGGAAAAGGTTTGGTGCAACGTCCTTATGCTTTGGCCGATGGTTCGTTTATCCGTCTGACCACCGGCAGATATTATACTCCTACCGGACGTTCCATACAAAAACCTTATGATGAAAATATCAACAAATACCGTAGCGAAATCTATGAACGGATGAAATCGGGAGAATTAAATGATTCGGACAAAATAAAATTGCCTGATTCGCTAAAATTCAAAACACCGGCCGGACGTGTCGTGTATGGTGGAGGAGGAATCGTACCCGATGTTTTTGTTCCAATTGATACTTCCGGTTATTCTAAGTATTATTCCGATTTGGTCAGAAAAGGAATTTTGAATGATTTTGTTTTGAATTATATCGACAAAAAAAGAGAGGAATTATTAAAATCATATCCCGACATGCAAACGTTTAAATCCAATGCAGACATGGCTCCCATTCAAAAAGAGTTATATAAATTTGCAGAAGAAAAAAAATTGGAACCCAATCAAGACCAAATGAAAATTTCAGACCGATGGATAGCCATGCAGTTAAAGGCAAATATAGCCCGGCATTTATATGGAAATTACGCTTACTTTTATATCATCAACGATTTGAATCCCATTTATTTAAAAGGTGTAGAGGTGGTGAATTCCAAACTATTTGACGAAATGAAATTGTCATATAAATAAAAACTTGTAAAATTTTGAAAATATGAAAGCTGAAGTAAGAGAAAACGTAAAATTAGGATTACTTGCCTTGATTACCATCACAGTCATGGCAGATGTGTTCTATTTTGACCGTCAGAATGATCATGAGGAACATCCGGTGAGCAATGTTGCCATTACACCTCCTTCATCGTCTCCCGATAACTCTCCAATCGTTCAACCCATTGATCAACACAATCATCAGCAAGAGACGGTGGATAATACACCTAAAACTTCTATTGCTTTTGAAGAAACCGAATATAATTTCGGAGATATTTATCAGGACACACAAAACGAGCATATTTTCAAATTTAAAAATACCGGTCAAAATCCATTGATTATCAAAAGTGCCAACGGATCATGCGGGTGCACGGTTCCGGAATATCCTAAAGAACCCATACCACCCGGAGGAACGGGAGAGATAAAGGTGGTTTACAGTCCCGGAAAACAAGAAAATCAACAAACAAAAACAGTTACGATTGTAGCCAATACCGAACCAAGCACTACCGTGTTGACAATCAAGGCCAATGTTAAAAAGAAATAATCTAATGAAATTATTCCGTTTGCTTTTTTTACTTTCGGTTTGTATCACTTTTCAAAAAAAATTAAATGCCGAAAATGAAATAAGAGTCAAAAACCCGCCACATTTTGCCAAGGTTTATTTGAATGCGTCCGAAATGTTTCATAACATTAAAGTGACTTTACAGGCAGGACAAAACACTCTTGTAATTACTCATTTAAGTCCCAACGTGATGGATGAATCAATTCAGATGAATTTGCAGGATGACTTGGAATTGTTATCTGTCGATTATCGCCGGCATTATTTGACCGAAGAAGAAAAATCAAAAGAATGGAAACGTGCCAAGGATTCTCTCGATTTGATTGAGGCCCAAATAAGTAAATTGCAACAAGAACTCAAGTCATGGCAAGTTCAAAGTCAAATCATTGATCAAAATAAAAAAATTACCGGTGACAATGTTAAAATTACCACAACCGATTTGGCTGCTTTGATGGATTTTTATTTCAAAAAAACTTTGGAAATTGAAGCCAAAATAAATACACTCAACGAGCAAAAGAAAGAATTGGAAAATACAAAACAAAAACTACTGCTTCAGCTACAACAAATTGAAAACAGGTTGGCAAAAAGTTATGGTGAAATCGTTTTGGAATTAACGGCGAAACAAACCAAAGTGTATCATATAGAATTGAGCTACATAACTCATAATTTATTTTGGAAACCTGTTTATGACGTTTCTTCTGAAGGCCCCGACAAAAAAATAGATTTGAAATTTAAAGCCGAAATATACAACCAAACGGGAATGGATTACAATCAGCTACAGGTGTCATTTTCATCATCTCTTCCCGCTGGCAATCTGCATGTGAATCAATTATCCCCGTGGTGGCTTGATTTTTTTGAACCACAATACTATAAAAGTGAAAAAGACGTATTGAATGAACCTAAGCCCTTAATGTTAAATGAAGTTGAATTAAACGAAGCTAATGCAAGGTATAAATCCGGGGCAATCAAATCGTCAAATTTGCAGGTTCTCGAGAGCCAATTGAATGTTGAATTTTCGTATTCACCCAAAATAGACCTACCCGCATACCCTTCAAAAAAAATTATAAAACTGGATCAATATACAGTGGACGCCGTATATGATTATTACACCATCCCAAAATTGACAGAAAAAGTATACCTGCTTGCCGGTTTATTGGACTGGCAAAAACTCAACCTTTTGTCGGGAGATTTACAAGTGTTTTTTTCCGGTCATTATGCCGGGAAAGGTTATCTGAATTTGAATGTTCCTGAAGATACCATAAAAATCAATTTTGGCGTGGATGAAAAATTGCCCGTAAAACGCATCAAAGTCAAAGATATAACAGAAAAAGCCAATATGGGCCGCGACAAAAAAGTTACCTTAGGTTATGAAATTCAATTAAAAAACAATCACAACATTCCGGTAACCATTGAAGTCATCGATCAAATACCTGTGAGCAAGAATTCCAACATTAAAGTTGAATCCATCGAAACTACCGGAGCACAGGTGGAATCATCCACCGGAATCTTGAAATGGAAAATAACTCTAAGTCCGGGTGAACAGAAGAAAATATATTTCTCTTTCAGTGTGCAGTATCCCAAAGACAAAACGGTAATTTTACGGTAGAATGTTTTACAGATTTTTCCTTCGTCCATTATTGTTTTTATTGTATCCGGAATACGCCCATCATCTGACGATGGGAATAATGTCATGGGCTGTCAATACTCCCTTTTTGAAACATCTAATCAAAAAAAAATTCAAAAACAATTACTACGATAAACCTCTTTCAATCAAAAATTTAACTTTCGACAATCATTTGGGATTGGCTGCCGGTTTTGACAAAAATGCCCAATATCTCCATGTATGGGAAGCACTTGGTTTTGGACATGTAGAAATAGGTACTGTCACTCCCAGGCCACAAAAAGGTAACCCCAAACCTCGTTTGTTTCGCTTGCCCTCCGACGAAGCCATGATAAACCGTATGGGATTCAACAACGATGGTGTAGATGTTGTGGTGGAAAGATTAAAAAACTACCGCAAAAAGGGGAAAGTTGGTCATCGGCGGAAATATTGGAAAAAACAAAACAACTCCCAATGAAAAAGCGATTGACGATTATAAAATATGTTTTGAAAAATTGTTTGATTTTGTTGATTACTTTACTGTTAACATATTAGTTCTCCCAATACACCGGGATTGCGGGATTTGCAAAACGAAAATTTTTTGAAAGAACTTGTAAATGTTTACCGGGCAATAGAAAAAAATAAACAAAAAACCAAACCTATTTTTGTGAAAATTGCTCCTGATCTGAACGAAGATCAAGCAATAGAAATGGCTGATGCGGCCATTCGTTTGAACATCGACGGATTGGTCGTTTCCAATACTACCCTTGACCGAACAGGATTAAAAACTCCCGTTCAAAAACTGGAAAAGATAGGATCCGGTGGTCTTAGTGGAAAGCCATTGTTCCAACGATCGACCCATCTTTTGCGTGAAATAAAAAAATATGCAGGTGAAAGGTTGATTTTGATTGGATGTGGCGGAATTTTTTCAGGCAACGACGCTTGCAGCAAACTGGATGCCGGCGCAGATTTGGTTCAAATATACACCGGTTTTGTTTTTCAAGGACCGGCACTATTAAACGATATATTAAAAAAAACGTCCAGGTATGGAAAATCAACTATTTGAGCAATATCTAAGAGAAGAAAAATTTCAAGAACTCTTGACCCTGATCAACCAACTCATCAACGAAGGGAATAATTACTTGCCCGATTTATTGGTGAAAAGAGCCATCGTTTATCGACGTATGCAACAATGGCAAAAATCAGTAGAAGATTTAAGCAAAGCCATTGAGTTGAATGATGTTCATGTGGATGCATATTTTGAAAGGGCGGTAACTTACTTTCATATGAAACAGCGCGATCTTTGTTTGAACGATCTAGATAAAGCCGTGGAGTTGCAACCCGGAAATCCTTACAGGTACTCCGGCAGGGCATACATCAAGGCCTCTTATGGCATGATCGAGGACGCTATCAAGGATTACGAAAAAGCGCTCGAATTGGACCCTGATGACGCTATTGTTTACAATAACTTAGGGCTTTTGTATGAAAATTTGGGCAGAAAAGAATTTGCAACACAATATTTCGAAAAAGCAGATAAATTGGCCGGTATAAATGGAAAAAATCATCATAAAGCCGAACAATCAAAAGAAGAGTTAAAAATTGTGGCCGAATACGATAAGCCATCATTGTGGAAAATGATAAAGTTGCTTTTTACCAATAGAGACGTAAGAAAAGATTATTTCCGTTATCTGAAAAATATTTTCCGCATCAAATAATATCCGTTACCCCCTCAATTTGACAGGATGAATTTTGAAGAAATTGAAAAATATGCATTGACAAAACCATACGTGAATACGGACGTGAAATGGGAAAGTGTGTATTGTTTTTGTGTTTTTGATAAAATATTTTTGATGATGCACATAGATCAATCTCCATCATCCCTCACTTTGAAAGCAAAAGCCGAGAAATTGGACATGTTATTGGAGATTCCCGGCATAGATCGTGCGGCATATTTAGGCCGGTATCATTGGATCACGATCGACAATCCGGGAAACTTTCGTCCGGAATTTTTGAAAAATTTGATAGATGAATCTTTCTGCCTGATTGTGCAAAAATTGCCTCTGAAAAAAAGACGCATGTTGGATAGGCATTTGGTGAAGAAAAATTAATTCTAATTTGTTTTAGATTACTTTCCAATACAAAAATTTCTGAAAATATTTTCCAATAGATCGTCAGTAGATATTTTTCCGGTTATAAGAGACAGGTGATGGATAGATTCGCGCAAATCCATGGCCACAAATTCATGGCTAATGTCCGATAGCAAATTAGTTTTTGCTCTTTGAAGAGCGTCTTCGGCTTTTTGCAATGCCTCGTTTTGACGCTGATTGACCAAATAGATATCATCACTGCCGGGAAGCAATGATTTTAATTTTTCGTATAGCAATTCTTTCAAATGGTCAATATCTTGTTCGTTTTGGGCACTAATTTTAAAATGTTCCGGAGGAATTTTGCCGTCATCATTGATTGTATCCATTTTATTAGCTATGACCAATGTCACAGCTTCAGGATTGATGTTTCGGATGGTTGTCAAATCTTGCGTGGCATCTTCAGGGCTTGTTTCAGCCGCATCATAGAGATAAAGTATGACAAATGCCTCTGCTGCTTTTTGAAAAGATCGGTCAATGCCGATTTTTTCCACCGGATCATCTGTTTTTCGGATACCGGCAGTGTCAATAATTCTCAACGTAAGATCATGGAGTGTAATTGTTTCTTCGATGGTGTCTCTTGTAGTGCCGGGAATAGGCGTCACAATGGCCCTTTCTTCTTTGATGAGGGCATTGAGCAGCGTAGATTTCCCGGCATTGGGCCGTCCTAATATGGCAACAGGAAATCCTTTTTGCAACCACTTCTTATATTTCGACGATTCTCTTATCTTATGTAATTGTCTGATGATATCTTCCAATTGGCTGATGAGTTCCATGCGGTTGGCAAACTCCACATCCTCTTCAGAAAAATCTAGTTCCAATTCCAAAAGAGAGGCAAAATGGATAATATTTTGACGAAATTGGTCAATTAAATTTGAAAAATTTCCTTTCAATTGTTTTAATGCCAATTTATGTGAAATTGCATTTTCGGCATAAATCAGATCGCCGATAGCTTCCGCCTGACTCAAATCCAATTTTCCATTTAAAAAAGCTCTTTGTGTAAATTCACCGGGATGGGCTAATCTTACACCATTTTCTAGATAAAGAGAGATGATTTTATCGACAATAAAGGGAGAACCATGACATGAAATTTCCACCATGTTTTCTCCCGTGAACGAAAAAGGTTCTACAAAACAAGTGATAATTACTTGATCTATCACACCATCTGTTGGATGTGATATTTCTCCATAAATTGCCTGACGTGCATTTTCCGGGCACAATCTTTTTTTTCCCTTTAAAAAATTTTTGTGAAATATTGATGGCATCCGGTCCGCTGATTCGTATCAGATGAATGGCAGCATGGCCGTAATGTGTGGCGGGAGCAATAATCGTATCTTTTGAAACAGCCATTTCTCAGACCTCTTTCACTTCTATAAAATCGAATTTCAATCCCGATAAAGTAGCCAAATCTTCACCGGCCCGCAATAGCTGCAAGTCGTCTTCTTCGTAATACCAATTAATGTGATAAGGAATTTCTGCCTTCTCAATCATTATCAAGATTGATAATAAGTTACGCCAAGAGCCGGTGTTTAAATAAATGATTTTAAAATCAATGGTGATAGGTTGTTTTTTGGTGACATACCATTCCACCCAATCAGACAATTGTTGATAGAATTTGTCAGGATATTCCGGGATCGATCTTCCATAGATTAAAACATAACCGTTCTTGGAATCGGTCGTAATTTTAGGATTTTTATATGTTTCCGGCAAATTTAAATCTTTCATCTAAAACCCCTCTCTCCTCAATTTTTTTTGCAAAATAAATGTTTTGATTTAACTTTTGAACCAAATTAAAATTTTTTTATTTTTTTTTAATTTAAAAAATTAAACCCTAAAATATTCTGCAGCAAAATACAATAATATCCCATTTTTTACAGAAAAAACGAAATTTATTGCCATTGCTGAAATGATTATTAGGTTTAACGCGGATAATTCATCCAATTTTTCATTACTTTCAAAAAGAAAATTTTTTAATATGCCGGCTTGTAATTTTGAAAATTAAAGAGTGATTGGGACTTTGATGCGAAAAAAAATTAAATTTGAAGTAATTTTTTGATTTATGTCAAATAAAGAAGCTCAGGCCCGGATAAAAATTAACCGCTTTCTGGAAGAGGCAGGATGGAGGTTAATTGATTCGGAAAATGGAAAAGCCAATGTACTTTTAGAAAACAATATTAAAATTACCGAGCAACAACTAAACGCATTTGGAGACGATTTTGAACATACAAAAAATGGTTATGTTGATTTTTTATTTTTAGATAATAACGGTTTTCCACTGGCTGTTCTCGAAGCCAAAGCAGAAAATAAAAATCCTCTGTTTGGTAAAGAGCAGGCAAGACGATATGCACAGACGCTCAAATGTCGTTTTGTTATTCTTTCTAATGGCAATATTCATTATCTATGGGACATTGAACGTGGCAATCCGCAAGTAATTAAATCTTTTCCTACTCTCGAAGCATTGAAAGGTTATGCCGGGTTTGTTCCCGACAAAAATCGGCTTGTCAATGAAGAAGTGAATGAAGATTATATCGTACTCACCCAGAAACCGGATTATTTCAAAGACCCGTCTTACATTAACGAAAATACTCGCTCTCAATATATTGCACAATATAAACTTCGTTTTTTAAGAAATTACCAATTGGAAGCAGTTCGATCTATTCAAAATGCCGTAAAGGAAGGTAAAGACCGCTTTCTTTTTGAAATGGCTACAGGCACAGGTAAAACACTTGTATCTGCTGCTGTTATCAAGTTGTTTCTCCGGACAGGTAATGCCCGGCGTGTTTTGTTTTTGGTAGATAGACTTGAGTTGGAAAATCAAGCATACAAAGCTTTCAGAGATTATTTAAAAAATGATTACACAACCGTTATTTATAAAGAAAACAGAGATGATTGGCAAAAAGCCGAAATTGTGGTCTCTACAATTCAAACTTTTCTTTCTAAAAATAGATATAAAAGAATCTTTGCACCGGATGATTTTGACCTGGTTATATCTGATGAAGCCCACCGTAGTATTGGAGGTAACAGCAGGGCGGTATTTGAATATTTTATTGGCTATAAATTAGGACTTACCGCTACACCCAAAAATTACCTCAAAAATATTGATATCTCTGATCTTGGTGAAAATGACCCCCGTCAGCTGGAGAGAAGATTATTGTTGGATACCTATAAGACCTTTGGTTGCGAAAACAGCGAACCAACCTTTCGTTATTCATTGATCGATGGGGTAAAAGACGGTTATCTGGTCAATCCCATTGTGGCAGATGCTCGCACAGAAATCACCACACAATTATTGTCGGATCAAGGTTATATTGTTACAACTACCAATGAAGATGGCGAAGACCAACAAAATAGTTTTGATCAAAGAGATTTCGAAAAAAATTTTTTCTCTGAAGACACCAACAGAACCTTTTGCAAAGTGTTTATGCAAAATGCTCTTCGCGATCCTGTCAGCGGTGAGATAGGCAAAACAATCGTTTTTTGTGTTTCTCAAAATCATGCGGCAAAAATCACACAAATCTTGAATCAATTGGCTGATGAAATGTTTCCCGGCAAATATCAATCCGATTTCGCTGTGCAGGTAACTTCGAGTATACCGGATGCTCAACAATTGACGATTAATTTTACAAATAACAATCTGTGTGGATCAGCCAATTTTTTACCTTATTATAACACTAGCAAAACCCGTGTATGTGTCACGGTTGGTATGATGACCACAGGATATGATTGCCCCGATATTCTTAACCTATGTTTGATGCGCCCAATTTTCTCTCCCACCGAATTTGTACAGATAAAAGGTCGAGGTACCCGAAAACACAATTTTTCAAATGAAATTACCGACCCAAAAATCAAAAATGAATTTGGCAAGATAGAGAAAATTCACTTCAAAATGTTTGACTTTTTTGCAAATTGCGAATATTTTGAAGAAAAATATAATTACGACGAAGTGATAAAGTTACCGCCCGTTAAAAGTGGAAAAGACAAGGAATCTATTATTATACCTTCAATTGAGATATACCAAACAGCCCAACTCGACCCGTTGATGGCCTTATCGGAAAAATCCATAGGATATGAAGGCATGAAAATAGACCGAATGTATTTTCAAAAATTTGAGCAAAAAATTTTGAATCACCCGGAAGTGAAATCCTATGTTGAAGCAGAACGATGGAACGAATTGCTCGAATTTCTCGAATCACATGTTTTGAACAAACCGGAGGAATTTTTTACACTCGAAAAACTGAATAAAGCAATTAATATTGACCGGCAGGTCTCGATGAAAGAAATTATCGAAAAAATACTTGGTATAATTCCATATTTTAAAACAAGGGATGAAATTTTGGAAGAAGAGTTTGATAAATTCGACAGTCGCTATTTGCCCAAAGAAGAATATTTTGAATATGCAAAAACTGTTTTTAAAGCTTATATTCTTGATTCAGAATTCAGACAAATTATTGATAGTGGTAATTTTGCCATACTTAATTTATCGCCTTACGGTGAGGCCTTTAAAAAATTACCACCTGAACTTAGAAAAATAATACCGGAATATATCAAGGACAATGTACCATTAAATAAAATTGTGGCTTAATCTATGGCAAATACTTATTCTCAAATAAATATTCATTGTGTATTTGCAGTAAAAGGACGTGAAAATATTTTGGCAGATCATTTTAGGGATGATTTGTTTAGGTATATTTATGGTATCCTAAAAAAGAATAATGTTTTTCCATTAGCCGTTGGTGGATGGAAGGATCATGTTCATGTGTTTTTTGAATTAAAACCGGATATAAAAATATCGGATTTGATGAGGATGGTAAAAGCAAGTTCATCAAAGTGGATAAATGAACAGGGATTTTTGAGGGGTAAATTTAATTGGCAGGAGGGCTATGGGGCATTTTCGTATTCTCGGTCACAACGAGACACTGTGATAAATTATATCATTAATCAAGAAAAGCATCACAAGAATAAGACATTTAGGGAAGAATATTTGGAATTGTTGAGAAGGTTTGAAATTGAGTATAAAAATGAATTTGTTTTTGAATTTTATGATATATAATGTTCACAAGGCCGCTCCTACGGAGCTAAAGATGTGGGTGATGAGATTCTGTTACCATAATCTCGCTCCTACGGAGCTAAATTTGGACGTGAAGATCTATATCCTACGGAGCTAAAATGGTTGTGTTTATGAAAGCCCCGAAGGGGCGGCAATATGTCAGCATTGATTTACCATAAGGCCGCTCCCACGGAGCTAAAGATGTGGGTGATGAGCTATATGTTACCATAATTTCGCTCCTACGGAGCTAAAATGGGACGTGATAAGCTAAGTGTTACCATAATCTCGCTCCTACGGAGCTAAAATGGTTGTGTTTAATAAATAGCCCCGAAGGGGCGACATTTTGGTAGAAACAGAAATCAGAAACGATAAATGCCAGCCCCGATGGGGCGATATTATGGTAGAAACAAAAATCAGAAACGATAATATAGCAGCCCCATAGGGGCGACATTTTGGTAGAAATAAAAATCAGAAACAATGATATGGCAGCCCCATAGGGACGACATTATGGTAGCAACCCGTCAGGAGCGATGTTACGCTAGTCCCGTTAGGGACGGCATTTTGGTAGAAACAGAAATCAGAAACGATAATATGGTAGCCCCATAGGGGCGACAATATGGTAGCATTGAGTTTCCATAAGGCCGCTCCTACGGAGCTAAAGATGTGGGTGATGAGATTCTGTTACCATAATCTCGCTCCTACGGAGCTAAATTTGGACGTGAAGATCTATATCCTACGGAGCTAAAATGGTTGTGTTTATGAAAGCCCCGAAGGGGCGGCATTTTGGTAAAAATCAAAATCAGAAAAGACATTTTGCCAGCCCCGTAGGGGCGATATTATGGTAGCAACCCAACAGGAGCGATGTTACGCTAGTCCCGTTAGGGACGACATTTTGGTAGAAACAGAAATCAGAAACGATAATATGGTAGCCCCATAGGGGCGACATTTTGGTAGAAATAAAAATCAGAAACAATAATATGGAAGTCCCGCAAGGGACGACATTATGGTAGCAACCCGTCAGGAGCGATGTTACGCTAGTCCCGTTAGGGACGACATTTTGGTAGAAACAGAAATCAGAAACGATAATATGGTAGCCCCATAGGGGCGACAATATGGTAGCATTGAGTTACCATAATTTCGCTCCTACGGAGCTAAAATGGGACGTGATAAGCTAAGTGTTACCATAATCTCGCTCCTACGGAGCTAAAATGGTTGTGTTTAATAAATAGCCCCGAAGGGGCGACATTATGGTAGAAATGGAAAACGACATTTTGCCAGAAACAAAAATCAGAAACGATAATATAGCAGCCCCATAGGGACGACATTTTGGTAGAAATGTGAAACGACATTTAGCTAGCCCCGTAGGGGCGACATTATGGTAGCATTGAGCATTGAGTTACCATAATTTCGCTCCTACGGAGCTAAAATGGTTGTGTTTATGAAAGCCAGCCCCGTAGGGGCGACATTATGGTAGAAATGGGAAACGACATTTTGCCAGAAACAAAAATCAGAAACGATAATATAGCAGCCCCGAAGGGGCGACATTATGGTAGCAACCCGTCAGGAGCGATGTTACGCTAGTCCCGTTAGGGACGGCATTATGTTATCCATGTCGAAAAAAACAAAAATTTTCTACACCTTTATTTTGAAATGTCGAAAAAAATTAAAAATTTCGATACATTTTTTTCATAACAAAAACGAATTATCATGCTTGATGCTGAAACCAAAAGAAGAATCGACACCGCCCGGGATATACTGGTAGGGAAGGTACCTGATCCCAAAAGTCAGGTTGAACAGATTACCATTGCCCTCATCTACAAATTTATGGACGACATGGACAGAGAGTCCGTTGAGATGGGCGGCAAACGTTTCTTTTTTGTCGGAGAGTATGAAAAATATAGCTGGAGCAATATTTTTAACCCCCGTCTGGGTGGCCATGAAATGCTCAATCTCTATGCAGAGGCCATCACACGGATGAGTCAGAACCCAAACCTGCCCGAGCTATTCCGCAATATCTTCAAGAATGCCTATCTGCCATACCGCGACCCCGAAACGCTCAAACTCTTTCTGAAAACCATCAACGAATTCATCTACGACCATTCCGAGCGTCTGGGCGATGCCTTTGAGTATCTGCTGCTGGTGCTGGGCAGTCAGGGCGATGCCGGGCAATTTCGCACCCCACGCCATATCATCGATTTTATGGTTGAAATTGTTAGCCCGAAGAAAAACGAACTCATCCTTGATCCTGCCTGTGGCACAGCCGGATTTTTAATTTCGGCATATAAATACATCATTCGCGAAAACACTTCCGAAAAATATCGTTCACAAAACGGTAATGGAAGAGGAGATCTGCTCACTACCGAAGAAAAGAAAAAACTGCTTGCCAATTTCAAGGGCTACGACATTTCGCCCGATATGGTGCGACTTTCGCTTGTCAATATGTATCTGCACGGCTTTGTAAACCCTCAGATATACGAGTACGACACCTTGACCAGCGAAGACCGATGGAACGAATATGCCGATGTCATCCTTGCCAATCCACCCTTTATGACCCCAAAGGGAGGTATCAAACCGCACAAAAGATTCAGCGTACAGAGCAAACGTAGCGAAGTGCTTTTTGTCGATTACATCGCCGAGCATCTCACGCCCACCGGAAGGGCTGCGGTGATTGTCCCCGAAGGCATCATCTTTCAGAGTGCCAATGCTTACAAGCAATTGCGCAAGATGCTGGTGGAAAATTATCTGTATGCGGTGGTCTCGCTACCCGCCGGAGTTTTTCAGCCCTACTCAGGCGTGAAAACCTCAATCCTGTTGATGGATAAAGCACTTGCGGGAAAGACCGATAGCATTCTGTTCATAAAGATAGAAAACGACGGCTTTGACCTCGGTGCCCAGCGCCGGCCGATTGATAAAAACGACCTGCCCGATGCCCTCACGGTTATCCATGAATATATAGAAAAGGTAAAAAATGGCAAAGCGGATGAATTTAAGCCAGAAGACAAACCCTGCTCTGCCCTGCTGGTAAAGAAAGAAAAACTTGCCGAAAACGGCGAATACAACCTCACCGGCGATAGATACCGGGTGGTAGAAAAACGCAAACACCAGAAATGGCCGATGGTGAAGCTGGGGGAGGTGTGTGAATTGATAAGGGGAATAACGTATTCAAAAGAAGATGAAGTTGAAAGAAAATGGCTATCCTGTTTTAAGGGCAAATAATATCAATTTAGATGGCACCTTGAATTTTGATGAAGTTAGAACAAATATCTAAAAAAGTAAATCTAAATGAAAATAAGAAGTTAAAAAAAGGTGATATTTTTATCTGTTTCAGCAAGTGGTAGTAAAGAGCATATTGGAAAAGTTGCATTCGTTGACAATGATATTGATTATTATTTTGGCGGTTTTATGGGAGCTATCAGAACTTTAAATAATGAGATTCTAAACTCAAAATATCTATTTTTAAATTTAAATAATTCTAAGTTTAATGTATATTTAAGAACTCAAATTAGTGGTGTTAATATAAATAACTTAAACTCAAAAATTTTATATGAGTTCCAAATCCCCCTCCCACCTCTTGAAGTGCAGCAGGAGATAGTGGCAGAGATAGAAGGCTATCAGAAGCTTATCGACGGCTGCAGGCAGGTGATAGATGCCTGGAAGCCTGATGTAGAAACCTACCTGGAAGAAGAACTCAAAACCTACCTTGCCGAGCACCCCGAAAAGCAGGAAGAACTTGCCGAAGGGTGGCCGATGGTGAGGTTTGGGGAGGTGTGTAAGATAAATCCTGAATCCGCCGATCCATATGATTTGTTTGGTGAATCTGAAATTGTTTATATTGACATATCGTCTGTAGAGAATGGAACAGGAAAAATATCGTTTGAAAACAAAATTTGGACTAAAAATGCCCCGAGCCGTGCAAGAAGAATAATAAAAGAAAATGATATTTTATTATCAACTGTTCGTCCAAATTTAAAGGCTTTTGCACTACTTAAAGAATTACCAAAAAAATCAATCGCTTCAACAGGTTTCGCTGTATTAAGAAGTAAAGAAAACATAATTCCTGAATATCTTTATACTTGTATTTTTTCTGAGACAACTGTAAAACAAATGACAATTAAAATGGGCAAAGGAGCATATCCCAGTATAAATACTAATGATGTGGCAAATTTAATAATCCCCCTTCCGCCCCTTGAAGTCCAGCAGCGTATTGTCGATAAAATCGAAGCCGAGCGGAAGGTGATAGACAGCCTGCGGGAGATGGTGAAAACCTACGAGGAGAAGATTAAACGGGTGATTGACAGCGTGTGGGGGGAGTGAAGTAATAAAAGAAAGAAAAGAGATAACTATGGAAAATAAAATTGACTTTAGCAAAGAAAACATTTTGTTTATTTCAAATGAACAAATTGATGTCGACTCAGATGAGTACAAAAAAGAAACCGAATTTAACAGACAAAAAATTCGTGAAAAAATTGAACCCTGGTTGACAGCTGTTTTCCAGAGCGAACACCTCTCTCTGCTTGTTGGCAGTGGTTTGCCTATTGCATTAACAGGTAAAAACTCGATGATGCCAAGAATTGAATTTGAAGGAACTTACAGAGATTTAATCAAGCAAAAAGCATCCGAAGAAGCAAATCACATGGGAAGAGGAGAAGCTAATTTTGAAGATGATATTAGAATATCTATTGAGCTTCTCAAAGGATTGGAAATTCAGAAAAAAAGTAAAAAATCTAAACAGCTTAAAAAAGAAATTAATAAGAAATTGCAAGAATTATTAAATTTAGTAATAAAAAACGAAAATCAATTTTTTGTCGAAATTAAGAAGAAAAATTCATTATTATTACTTGAAAAATTTCTCATGAGCTTTTCAACAAGAACTGCGACAAGAGATAGATTGAATATTTTTACGACAAACTACGATAGATTTATTGAATTCGGGTTAGATGAGGCAGGCATACTTACTTTAGATCGATTTATTGGAAAGCTTAAACCAATTATGAGGTTTCATAGGGTAGATCTGGATTATCATTACAATCCTCCCGGCATCAGAGGTGAACCAAGATATGTAGAAGGTGTTGTTCGTTATACTAAGTTACACGGTTCTATTGACTGGCAGTTTGAAAACGGACAAATTGTTAAAAACCCATTGCCGTTTGGATCTGAAGTTGATGATAAATATTTTGACAACCCTTATGATCGAGTGGTTATTTATCCAAATTCTGCCAAAGCCATAGAAACCAGTTTTTTCCCATATTCTGAATTATTTCGCGATTTTTCTACTGCTATTTGTAGGCCTAATTCCGTGTTGGTTACCTATGGTTATGGATTTGGAGATTCTCACATAAATAGAATTATTAAAGATATGCTAACGATTCCTTCGACTCATTTGGTGATCATTTCTTATGATTTAGCAAATAATAGGATTCAGAATTTTATCGAAAGATGTAATGAATCTCAGTTAACTTTATTAATAGGGAAAGAATTGGCAGATATTCATAACCTGACGAACTATTATTTACCTAAACCTGCTATTGATAGGATAACCGATAGACAGGCAAAAATATTAGAGAAAAGAAAATCAGGTAATGTAACTAATGAGAATCAAGATAATAATGTAACTGTATAGCTGGAAAAGACAATGAGTAACAATTTTGAAAAAATTAGGCACACAACAGTTGGAACTGTGGAATTTGTTTCTCCAAAAGAAATTAAAGTGCTTCTTGAAATTGATGCTCCTTTAAGTACTTCATTAAATACCGGAATACCTCAACAATTCCCAAAAATCAATGGTTTTCTTCTCATTCCTAATGAGTCTGGCGCATTAGTGGGAATGATAACCTGGATAGGTATTGAATATTCTGCCTATCCAAAGAGAAAAGGGTACAAAGATTTTGATCTGGTTGATTTACCTTTCCCATTAAGAAAACTTTCGCTTTCTCCCATTGGAATTCTAAAAGAAAAGGAAAATGGTTATGAAATTGAAAGAGGGGTTTATAGTTATCCCTCCGTAGGTGATATTGTTATCATTCCGAGTCAAGAACAGTTAAAAGCAATCGTTCAAAACAAAGATAGTAATGCTAAAGTAAAAATAGGCAATTCACCACTCGCTGCCAACGCTCCAGTATTTATTGACCCGGATAAATTATTTGGGAGGCATCTTGCCATTTTAGGGAATACTGGCAGCGGAAAATCCTGTTCTGTAGCCGGTCTGGTAAGGTGGTCTATCGAGTCGGCAAAAAAGGAAACAAAAGAAAATAATAAAGAAAATAAAAACGTTAATGCTCGTTTTATCATACTTGATCCAAATGGAGAATATGGTGAATGCTTTAAGGAATTAGGTAATGTTAAAAGATATTCAGTTAAGATTAGAGTTGATGAAAATTTCAAACAGCTTAAAGTTCCATCCTGGATGTGGAATAGCTGGGAATGGGCTTCTATTGCTCAGGCAAGTGCAAAAACGCAAAGGCCAATATTAAGAAGGGCTTTAAGGGAAATAAAAAGCGCAGAAGTATCAAAGGAAGAAAATATTAATATTTTGTTTAAAAATTTTCTTACAAGTTTAAAAATTAGTTTGATTAATTTTCAGAAAGATGGCGCTAAATTATCTCAATTCCCTGGTAAACAGAATTATGGGGAATTTCTTGAAAGCATTAAAAGATCTTTAGAAACTTTCAATGAAAAATTACAAGATGAAAACTACAATAAAATCTACAGCGACTTACATAAAAAATTGAATGATATTTTTAATTCAAAACCCAAAAATGATAAAGGATATTTCCCTGCTTTTTCTTTAGAGGAAGTAAATCAGCTTTTACGAATATTAGAAGAATCTGAGAAAGATATTGGTAAACTAACACCTTATGAAGGTCCTGATGAAGATTCTCCGGTATATTTCAAGAACGAGGATTTCCTGGCCCATATAGAGAGATTATCTCAGGAAGCAAACCAACAACAGTATCTTGATTTCTTTTTAATGCGTGTAAAAAGTTTATTTACCGATAAAAGAATAGCATCCGTCATTAATAGTGAAAATGCAGAAGAACTAACATTACAACAATGGTTAAATGACTATATTGGGGATAATGTCAATAACCCTTCCATAACAGTAATTGATCTTTCGCTTTTACCCTCCGAAATTCTTTATCTCGTCGTGTCAGTAATGGCTCGTATTATTTTTGAATCCCATCATAGGTATAAAAAAGAAAATGATAAAACCTTGCCAACTGTTTTAGTAGTGGATGAAGCCCATAATTTGATTAAAAGATATGAGACGGATGATGATAATATTTCTGCTCAGCGATTATGTACTCAAATATTCGAAAAGATATCAAAAGAAGGAAGAAAATTTGGTGTTGGTTTAGTTTTAGCTTCACAAAGACCTTCAGAACTATCGCAAACAGTCTTATCACAATGCAATACATTTTTACTACATCGCATTGTAAGCGATAGAGATCAAGAAATGGTAAAAAAATTGGTGCCAGATACAATGGGAGGGATTCTTAATGAATTATCCGTTTTACCTTCTCGTAAGGCAATTTTATTAGGTTGGGCAACACCCATTCCAATTTTAGTAGAGATGAATGAATTATCTGAAGGCCATAGACCAAAATCAAAAGATCCTGAATTCTGGGATGTTTGGACCAACAAAGAAGAAAGAAGCGTTGAATGGGAAAAAATTGCCAACGATTGGCAGGAAAGAAAAGATAATGATGAGCATCCGAGCTGAAGTTGAACAACACCCTGCGGGAGATGGTGAAAACCTACGAGGAGAAGATTAAACGGGTGATTGACAGCGTGTGGGGGGAGTGAAACTCTGTGCCCTCTGTGGTTAAAAAGATTTTTTCACTCCAAATGAAAACCGCGGTTGAATAAAAATTTCTCCTTGAATGAAAACTTTAATACCAAAATGAAAAATCAAGACAAAAAATTCATTGCTGCCTAAATTTTTCGAATCTCTATGCAAACCCTGTGGTTGATGACAAAGACCGTAGGGTTGAAATCCGCTTGATATACAGAAAAAACCAATAGAACAATCTATCCCACCATTGTATGGCCGTAGGGATATTTATAATTGACACTGATGGCCTCTTTGCTGACCAAATAAGCAATGGTCAGGGTGCCCACCCGGCCGATAAACATAGCCACAATCAGCATTAATTTACCCGTTATAGAAAGTTTTGCTGTGATTCCGGTCGAAAGGCCCACAGTGCTTGCAGCCGAGATGTGTTCAAAAACAATATCGAGAAATGTGATTTCACCCGTATTTAAAAGATTTTGTTCGGAAATGCTCAAAACAAATATTCCAACTACATTTAAGATGCAAAAGAAAATGAGAATGGCATATGCTTTCAACACCAAATCATTGGGGATGGTTCTGTGAAAAAGTTCCACATTTCTTTTAGATTTGATGATAGATCTTACAGAAGCCCAAATAATGGCAAAAGTTGAAGTTCGTATACCGCCACCGGCCGAACCTGAAGATGCTCCGACAAACATCAAGAAGAAAAATATGATCAAGACGGGCAACGAAAGGGAGGCGGTATCTACCACATTAAATCCGGCATTTCGGGTAGTCATGCTTTCATACAGAGAAAAAAGAATTTTTTTTCCAATAGACAAACCTTCCAATGTATTGTGCCATTCGAAGATGATGAAAATGATGGCGCCAAAAAATAACAAGCCCAAAGTGAAATATAAAGATATTTTGGTGCCGAAATCCAGGCCTACCCAATGATATTTCATTCTTTTTTTGATATTTTTCCATTCCAGCAGGTCAAACAAATAAATCATCCCAAACCCACCCAGGAAAAATAAAGTGAGAATGATACCGTGCACCGTCAAGTTGTCGATAACGTCGGGATGCATCATTCCTCCGGGAAAAATACTGAGCCCGGCGTTGTTAAAACCCGAGATAGCATGAAACAATGCGAAAAATATTTTGTCATGTAGGTTGGCAAAAATGCCATGATTGCCAAACGAAAAAAACAGCGCAAAAAAACCCAGCGTTTCGATGATTAAAGTCCATTTGACTATTTTGCCGAGCATAGAGTCGGTAGCCAAAATATTTTCGCTGTTGATAAAATCTTCCACTACTTCGTGAAATTTGATTTTTACGCCAAACTTATAAGCAATTAACAAAAGTGCTCCAAAAGCAATGGTATTTAATCCTCCCAGTTGCATCAAGATGATAATGACAATTTGTCCTCTCAATGTTAATTCTTGGGAAATATCTATGGTGCTCAGACCGGTTACACTCACCGAAGACATGGATAAAAACAAAGCATCAATCCAACTCATATGACCATCGACATTCATTTTGGGTAACATGAGCAAGGCGGCACCAAATAAGGTCAATGTGGTGATAGAGAGTGTAAAGAGAAGGGCAGGGTGTATTTTAAACCAGGATTTGAAGTTTGATTTTTTTATTATTTGTGTAAAAAGAAAGATAATAATCAATACTTGAGTAAAGCCAATGATCCAGGTTTTGTAATCTAAGGTCCAAAATTTCATTAAAAACCTTTCAATTATCAGGGTTCCGTAAAGGTTGTAAGAAATTCCCTCAATAAACAAGAAAACAACCAATAAAAATTCTCCAAAATTTTCTTTAAAAAATTCTTTAGGGTGAAAGTCATACAAAAATCTTACGAAAAAGCGGAAAATAAAATATCCCAGAGTTATCTGCATCAACAAAAAGACAGCTCTTTTTTGAAAATCGGTCAATTCAAATCCATAGTAATAAATAATTGCCAAGATATTCGTAACGGTCAATAGGAATGTGATTTTTCGCAGGATGCTCAGGTTACGTTCCTTGCTTGGATATAAAAACAAATTGATGCGTTCTCTAATTCTGTTGATAAACACTTTCATTCATCAAGGTTTTTTAATTCGGCGATCAATTCTTGTTTGGTAATGGGGACAACACCCGGTTTGATACAGACCAATCCGGCAGCAATGTTTGCAATTTTGGCACATTCATCCGGCGGGTATCCACATAGCAAAGCTGTGGTAATGGTGGCAATAACCGTATCACCGGCACCCGAAACATCTGCAACGTCTCTTTGTGTGGCAGGACTGATGAAAGAGTGTCCGTCATGCTCCATATATATACCTTTTTCGGACAATGTAATGACATTATATTTTGAAGCTATTTTATTTTTCAGTTTAAACACAATGTTATCCAATTGTTCAATAAATCGGTTTTCTTCTCCTGTATTTATGTTGAAAGCTTCAAGGAGTTCTTTTAGATTGGGTTTAAAAAGGTCGGCATGTTGATACGCAAAAAAGTTTTCTTTTTTAGGATCAACCGAAACAAAGATTCTTTCATTTCTTGCCCAATCGATCACGCTGCCGATGAATTTTTCCGGCAAAAATCCTTTATTGTAATCTTGAAATATAATGGCATCGAAAGGTTGATGGGCATGCATTTTTTTGTATTCATCGATCAATCCGGTCAATTTTTTGAAGGGAATATAAGAAAGATCCTCTCGATCTATGCGCAACAATTGTTGGTTGTGATTTCCGATTACTCGTGTTTTTACCGTTGTAGGTCTGTTTTCATCTTCATAAATACCGCAAGGAGTTATGTTATGTTGCTTGATCAAATCATATAGTTTCTTCCCATGATGGTCTTTGCCAATGGCACAGGATAAATAAGTATTTACACCCAAAGATTTTAAATTGAGCGCCACATTGCCGGAACCTCCCAAACGCTCGAATGTTTTTTGTATCCACACCACCGGAACCGGTGCTTCAGGGGAGATGCGCGTCACTTTCCCGACAATATATTCATCCAACATCACATCTCCAATTACCAGGATATTCAGTTTTGATGATTGATCCAATTTTTTTATGTCAATTTTCATGATAATTCTTCAAATGCTTTGGTTAAACGATCAATAGCTTTTTTCAAATTTTCCATGGAGGTAGCATAAGATATTCTTACACAATCAGGGTTTCCGAAAGCATCACCCGATACGAGCGCCACATGGAATTTCTCCAAAATATACATAACCAGTTCGTTTGAAGTTTTAAATCTATTACCCAAAAAACGGCTCACATCCGGAAAGATGTAAAAAGCGCCAGGCGGACGGTTAACCTTTAGCCCCTCAATGGCCGACAATTTTTCAATCAAAAAATCCCTTCTTTTTTTAAACTCTTTCACCATAGGTTTAACAACCGGTCCGGGATCTGCATCCACGGCTGCCAATGCCGCCATTTGCGAAATAGAACATGCTCCACTGGTAAATTGACCTTGAATTTTATTGGCTGCATCAGTGATCCATTGTGGGGCGCCAAGATAGCCAATACGCCATCCGGTCATGGCAAAACTTTTGGAAACTCCGTTGACAGTTATTGTCCGTTCATACATTTCGTCCAATGAAGCTAAGGAAAAATGGTTGCTCTCGAAATTTATATGCTCGTATATTTCGTCTGAAATAACCAATACATTGGGGTATTTTTTCAAAACCTCGGCCCATGCTTCGAGTTCTTCTTTTGTATAAAAACTACCGCTTGGATTGCATGGCGAACTAAAAATAATCAATTTGGTGCGCGATGTGATATATTTTTCGAGTTGTTCGGGAGTGACTTTAAAGTCAGTTTCAATGGTCGTGGGAATTATTACCGGTTTGGCCTCAGCCATTTTAACCATTTCGATATAACTGACCCAATAGGGGGCAGGCAGCAATACTTCGTCATTTTTGTCGCACAAAGCCAAAATTGCGTTGATGAGCGATTGTTTTGCCCCTGTCGAAACTAAAATTTGGTTGGGATGAAAATGAATGTTGTTGTCGCGCAAAAATTTGCGAGAAATGGCCTCTCTTAATTCCGGAAAACCATTTACCGGCGGATAGTGAGTGATATTGTTATGAATAGCGTCAATGGCTGCTTGTTTGATAAAGTCGGGTGTGTCAAAATCAGGTTCTCCGATGCTTAAATTAACCACATCATATCCTTGAGCTTTCAATTCCCGGCTTTTGCGAGTCATCCACAATGTTTGCGATTCGTTTAGCAATGACATTCTCTCCGACAACTTGTTGGACTCAATCATATTTTATGCTCTGAAAATTCTGCGTAAAAGTAGCAATTTTTAAACTTCTCCCATTTGTTCAATCTGTTTTTATTCCTGAATTTTTTATGAAAATATTTTGATGATTTTTTTTAATGATTTATTTTCGTGAAAATTTAGCTTTTATGGAATCCATGCAACACGAAAATGTAAATGGACATCAAGTGAAAATTTATTTCCAATTTAAAGGTGATGGTTTTGAGTATTTTAAGATAGTTTTAGTAAACCTTTTGTTTAATGTGCTGACCTTGGGATTTTATACTCCTTGGGCCATTGTGAGAAAAAGAAAATACATTTACCAAAACCTTTATTTAGATGATTCGCCATTTGATTTCACGGCACGTCCATTCAATCTCTTCAAAGGATTTTTGATTTATTATCTGTTTTTCATTATTTTATTTGTGATTTATTTTAATCAAATTCTTGCATTGCAAACAGGAGATATTTATGCAATTCAGAATGCCATGTATGTCATCTATTTATTGGCATTTTTATTCATATTATTGATTCCGGTTTTTCAATGGTTTGCTTTTCGTTTTCGATTGAGATATTCTGAATGGAAAGGAGTGTTTTTTAGTTTTCATACACCTTTATCTGAATTTTATGGCAAAGCCATCGTTTTTAATTTATTTAGAGGCATTCCTTTTCTTCATCCTGTTTTATATGAAGAATTTACCAATTATATTTTTGACTGCATAGCTTGGGGGAAAAAGTTTTTTTCATCGGAAGTTTCATCCGGTAGATTGTACAAAGCATACACCCTTATGTTTTTAATAGTTATTGGTTTAATTGTAATTTTTGTGGGTATTAGTGCTATTGTCGTGAATTATTTACGTCATTTGGAATTGGAAATAGATAAAATCACATTTATCATTGTATTTTATGCAATTTTTCTAATTTTTTCTTTCTTGACATATGTTGTGTATTTATATTATCAAAGTGTTGTTTTGCACCATACATTAAATGTCATAAGAGTGGGCGAGGCAAAGTTGATATTTGAAATGACCCCGTGGCAATTGTTTAAAGTGAAACTCTATGCCATGTTTATTAATTTTATTACATTGGGTATTGCAGGACCTTTTATGAAAGTTTATGTGTATAAAAAAATCACCGGAAATTTATGCCTGCTTTTGCCCCGGGAAGATTATCTGGAAACAGAAATACACCGTGAAAAAGAGGTAAGTTCTGTCGGTGATATTGCTTTGGGTGATTTTGACATGGATATTGGCCTGCCTCTGGGAATATGACAATCAATAACAATGTTGGCAGAAGGGAAATATTGCGACGGGAAAACTACAGTACATCATAACGTGCAAGTTTCTTTGCATGATGAAGGATTATGGATTTTAGATTTCAATAAATTTTATCATGGAGAACAGATTGTCGTACATTCTTCGGTGGGCAAAAACACCTATAGACGGCTGGATTTCGATGACGGTTCTTTTTTGATGATTCATTCACAGGTAAAATTGCCTCAATGGAAAAAAAGCAAAAGGGACATTATTGGACTTCTTGCCGAAAAAGTTGAAAAACACAAATTGGCTCTTGGTTCTTCAGTCATTCTGTTGATGTTAGGGATATGGTTTTGGATGAGTTCTGGCACGAAAGTCACTACCTGGTTGGTCGTGAAATTTGTTCCCAACGAATACATGTCGAAATTCTCCCGGAAAATTTTAGAAAGTTTAGAACGTAATAACATATTAAGAGAGAGTAAGCTGAGCGAAAAGCAAAAAAAAGTTTTGTTACAAAAAAGCAGACAAATTTCTACATTGTATGGCATAAACGTAGAATTGAAATTTTATGATGCCGGCTTTCCCAATGCATTTGCATTACCCGGTGGAGTGGTGGTAATGCTGGACGATCTCGTAGAAATGACATCATATCGGGATAGTTTGGAAGATATTGTGGGAGTATTGGCTCATGAAATAGGACACGTTTATTATCATCACAGTGTTGAAAACATGGTTAGGGAAAGATTGATAAAATTGCTTACAGGTGTGGATGCAACTATGCTTTCAAATACAGCATTTCAGATGATATTTTTATCATATTCACGTGAAGCTGAAAAGCAGGCCGACGAATTTGCCGCTCAATCCCTCAAAAAAATAAATGTATCTACAATGCCCCTGGCAGAATTATTTGAAAAAATAAAAACTAAAGAATATACTTATACAAAAGACCTTAAATGGGCAAATATTTTGTCAACACACCCGCTAACCGAGGACAGAATTGAATTTTTTAAATCTCAAGCAAAGTAAACATATTTCATTTGTGTTTTATGGAGAAATTAAATTTCGTTAAAACATATAAATATCTATATGTGAAAATGTAATTTTGCTCAAAAAGATTTAGATGAGCAAGCACCTGTGTTTGTATATGTTTTTCATTCCTTTGGTTTTGATGTTTAGTTGCGGAAATGAATCCGGTCAAACTGACGGTGAAAAATCATTTGATAGTTGGTCTGAAGCGGATTCAATTTCATATATAGAAAAAGGTAAAAACATTTCTGCGGCTGTTTTTTCTTCGTTGTTTCAATTGTTGTCACAATCTATCGCCTCATATGGCACAGACAGTGCCGTAGCATTTTGCAATTTAAAAGCTTTGCAGGTAACTGATTCTTTGTCGCAGGTATTTCAGGCAGAAATAAAAAGAACCTCACATAAAATTAGAAATCCGGAGAACAAACCCGATTCAATTGAAATGATATACATTCAAAAATATCTCGGGAAACAACCGGAAGACCCGGTGGCTGTTGATATGGGACAAAAGGTATATTTTTTTGCACCAATTTGGTTGGCTCAACCTTGTTTACAATGTCATGGTAATCCTGAAGTAGATATAAAACCCGAAGTTTTACAAAAAATAAAAGAAAAATATCCCAATGATCAAGCCACAGGTTTTGAAGTGGGAGATTTAAGGGGAATATGGAGTATTAAATTCAATAAATCAATCAAATAAATTGAAAAATATGGAAACACAAAAAAATGTACATGCTCTTATTAATGGTGAAAAACCGGTTTTGATAGATTTTTTTGCCGAATGGTGTGGTCCCTGTAAAATGATGCCACCTATTCTGAAACAAATTGAAGAACATTTTGGAGATAGAATTCTTGTTGAAAAAGTAGATGTGGATAAACATCCTTTAACAGCACAATATTATCAAATACAAGGAGTGCCTACTTTAATGCTATTCAAATCCGGTATGATACTATGGCGCGAATCCGGAGTAATTCCGGCCCCAATGTTGATTAAGATTCTTGAAGAAGTTTTAAAATCTGTAGAACCTGCAGCCGGTGTAAACTCCGATGAAAATCAAGACGAAAATAAAATGATAAATTGATTATTTTGAATCAAAGGTTGATGTATGCTTTCTGTTTGAAAAACGGAAAGCATACATCCTAAAATTATCAAATGTTAAAAAATGATTGAAGGAGAATTAAAAACTTCATGAAGGGCAGGGACGCGTTTTATGCGGTTTCTTCGACTTTTTTCAGTGTTACTTCAAGTATTTTTTGTAGTTCGTCATTCGTAATACAATATGGAGGCATAAAATATAGTGTGTTTCCTAAAGGACGGCAATAAATGCCATTTTGCATGAAAAACTTTTTTAATTCGAAACTTACCGGGTGAAGATAATTATTTTGATTCACTAACCATTCAAAAGCTATAATTGTGCCTGTTTGCCGTAGATTGGCCACTATTTTGTGGTTTTTCAAAAGAGGAATGGCTGTGTTTTGCCAAAACTTGGCAATATTTTTCACGGCATTTTTAACACTCTCATTTTGAATGTGTTTGATAGTAACAGCTGCAGCCGAGCAGGCGAGTGCATTCCCTGTGTAACTATGACCATGATAAAAAACAGGTAGGGTTTCGGCGGAATGTGTTGTGAATTTTTCGCTTATTTTATGATTGATTAAAGTAAGCCCGAGAGGAAGAAAACCACCTGTGAGCCCTTTTGATAAACAAAGCATGTCTACTTGTGTTTGTAAATAATCGGTGGCAAACAATTTCCCCGTTCGGTAAAAACCCGTCATGACTTCATCGGCAATTAATATAGAAGGGAATTGTTTGAAAAAGTTAAGTAACTTATCTAAATAAAGTGCTTCATACATTTGCATTCCACCGGCTCCTTGAACGAGGGGCTCGAATATAAAGACCATGGCAGTATCGGCGCTGTGATGACTTTCTATTTTGGAATAAATCTCAGGAAGGTTGTTTTGATTTGGCAAAGGCAGAACAATGTTTTGAAAAGTCAACGATTTAAAATTTTCGTTGAATACACTGGGACTGCTGGCAGCCATAGCACCAAACGTGTCTCCATGATAAGCATTTTCAAGGGAAAAAATTTTTATTTTGTCTGATGCCACATGCCTGCCAATATTGAATGGATAATTTCAATGCTACTTCCACAGATGTAGAACCATCATCAGAAAAAAATACCTTTTTAAATCCGGGTTTTAAATTCAAAATGCCATTGGCCACTTCAATGGCTTTTTCATGGAAAAAATCGGCCATGGCTACATGTGGCAAATTCATGGCCTGGCGTTGAATGGCTTCAACAATGGGGGAATATGCATGCCCAAAAATATTTACCCACCATGAAGATATTGCATCAATATATTCTTTCCCCGATACATCATAGAGCATACTTCCTTTTGCTTTTTTAATGAATATCGGCAGTTGCGGTATAGTTCCTTTGGTAAATGGAAACCAAATGGTTTCAAAATGTTGGTGTGTCACATCAGACATAGTGAAGGTTTTGAAAATGTATAGCAAATTCTTTTATACGCAGTTGATTAATTTCTTTACAAAATGGAATATGTCCCAAAACATTGAGTTGAGGGTATTTGTTTCGTATAAAATCCAAAGCCGATAGGTCCATTTCTCCGTTTATGATTATCCCAAGAAATTTCACTTTGCTATTGAATAATTGTTCGATGCATAAAATTGTATGATTGATAGCCCCCAGGTAAAATTGTACGGTAAGGATAACAGGCAAATGATGAAATATTGCAAATTCAAGCATAGTATTTTTGTAATCTATGGGCGACATCAAGCCCCCGGCTCCTTCAATGATTAAATGATTGTTAGTTTCAGGAATGACAATATCGTACATGTTGATGGTTTTATTCTCCATTTGGGCGGCAGTATGTGGAGAAACAGGGGCAGAAAAAAGAAACGTTTCGGGGAAAATATGGGTGTTTTTGTTACTGATTAGATTTTTGACAACTCCGGAATCCCTGTCGGGAGGAAAACCGGTTTGCACCGGTTTGAAATAATCGGCATGCAGTGCTTCACATAAAACGGCAGAAACAATGGTTTTGCCTATACCGGTATGTATTCCGCTCACAAATATCCTATCCATGCAATTGTTTTTTGACAAAATAAGCCAAATTTCTGACATTTTCGGGTCGATTAAACGAATGAAGGGTAATACGGATGGCTTCTTCTCCGGGTTTGACGGTGGGAGGAAAGATTGCTTTCACCGCCCATGCATGTGTTTGCATTTTTTTTGCAGTTTCCTGCAAGTTACTTTTGCCCGGTCTGAACATAAAAATGGGTGATTTAACGGGTTGATGGGAGGGTACAATGGAGTAAAACAGTTCTAAATTTTGTTGAAAACGTTTGTGTATGTCTGAATTTTCCAGGATATAATGCAAATTTTTTTCCAATAAATGATAAATAAAAGGTGGCAATGCTGTGGTGTAGATAAATGTACGTGCATGATTGACCAAAAATTCCCGTAATGGTTTAGGGCCAATTATGGCAGCACCTACAAGCCCCAATGCTTTTCCAAAAGTTATGATTCGAACATGAATTTTTTCCTCCAAACCAAAATATTCGGCCATACCTCGATGGCAATGGCCAAATATACCGAAAGCATGGGCTTCGTCTAAAATAACATACGCACGATGTTTTTCAGACAAAAAAGTGAGATATTCCAAATCGGTAAAATCTCCATCCATCGAAAATAAAGATTCTGTAACGATAAATTTTATACCCGTATTGAATTTCTTGAGTTTCTTTTCTAATGTCGACAATTGTTGATGAGAGTAGGGAATTTTTTTTCCCAAAGACAACCGCATAGCATCTTTGATAGAGCTGTGCACTTTCTCGTCGTAGAATATCAAAGCATTTCTTGGTACGAGAGATGAAATGGCTGCAAGGTTGGCCATATAACCTGAAGTAAATGTCAATACATCAAAGCCCGTGAAAAATTCCGAAAGATAATTTTCAAAACTGATGGCGGCAGGATGGTTTCCGCTAATAAGACGTGAACCGGATGAACCTGAGGGAATAAAATCGGCGTCCAATGAATGGAAATCTACGGGCAAGCCCTAAATAATCATTGCTGCAAAAATCTTCAAAGTTATCATTAACAATGGGCAAATGTCTTTTAAATGGCAGTTTGCTGATACGACTCGATATGAAAGCTTCAAAATCCATTCATTTCAATAATACCCCAGTATTTTATACCATAAGAGCCCAATCCACTCATGCAATAAGGTATCCCACTTTCTCCAAGCCCCTATGGAAGGCAAAAACAAATAGTCCGGATAAAATTTCAAAGGGCCGGCTTGTTGGTCAACACAAACAGGAATGACAGGAATTTTCCAATGTCTGAAAACTTTAAGCGAACGGGGCATATGATAACCGGAGGTAACCAGGTAGTAGGGAGGAGTTAACGACAATGAATCGGTCAACCGGCCGATGTATTTGGCATTTTCGTAGGTGTTTCTTGATTGATTTTCAATGATTATCACCGAATCGGGTATGCCGACAGATACCAGATAGTTTTTTATTAGATCCGATTCGTTGGCATCTTCATATAATTTTGGGTTTCCTCCGGACAAAATGATGTATTTGGCTTTTTTTTGTTTGTAAATCCAAAGACCGTAAAGCATTCTGTCCACGCTGGAGTAAAACAATGTTTGCCCTGATGGTTTGTCGATATTCGTAAATCCTCCAAGCACTATTACGGCTTCTAATTTCCGGTTGATAGTGTGAATAGGCGTGTTTTTACATTCATAACTTCGGAGAAACAGATCGACAATAAATTCATTGCTGAAGATATAAAAAATTATTGTAGTAATTACAACAGCTTTCTTTACATTCTTTTTTTGAATCAATGTCCAGATTAAGAGTAAGAAAATCCACACAATAGGTGTAGTAAGAAAATCTAATATTTTTGACAGGTAAAAACTCATATTTTTTGGATAGTTTTCATTCCTGTTTCTATACAATCGGGCACAGAAACGCCATATAGATAGTTACCGGCTAGCAATACACCCGGATATTTTTTTTCGAAAGATCGTACACTTTTCAACAATTCGTCATGAAAATTTAGCAAATATTGCGGGATGGCTTTTTCTATTCTGCTGAAGTTGAGAATTTTAGGGGGCTGTTTGAATTTCAGAATCTTGTCTAAATCGTTCACCAATAACCGGATTGCCTCATTTTCATCTAAATTGAAAAGTTCTTTTTGTGTTGCTCCACCAGACATTACAGTCAATAAATCATAATTGGAAGGTGCCGTATGTGGAAAAATCCTTGAAGTAAATATACATCCAAGTATGGATGAATTTTCATTGTAAGATTTTAAAAATCCAAATCCTTTTTCTTGAAAGCCAATATCTTTTTTTTGAATGGCAAGATGTAAAATTTGAATGGGAGCGTATTCGACTTCTTGTAATTTGGCAGAAAGTTCGGCATCAATTTCCGCAATGATTTTAGAAAGTTCAAAAGCGGGAATGGTAAAAATAACCTTTGATGCTACAATATTTTGTTCCTTTTCATCAGAGATATATTTCACAATGTATTCTCCGAATTCATTTGTTTGTATGCCGGTTGTTTTTGCATTAAGCGTGATTTTAAAATTTCCTTTTTCCACCATTCTTTGAGGCAAAAGTTTTAATCCTTCGGGGAAAGAAAAAATTTGTTTTTTAAATGATTGTTTTTGACGTTTCTTTTTTAAAAAACCTTTGATGATACTTCCATGATTTTTAAACATTACGTATAATTCAGGAAATGTATGTTTAAAAGATATTTTGTCCGGATCGCCGGCATAGATTCCACTGACCATGGGAAAAACAAAATTTTCATAAATAGTTTTCCCGAAATGTTCTATGAAAAAATCTTTTACACTTATATCATCAGAACGTATGAATTTTTTTTCGGCAAAAGGTTCTTTGATTATCTGCAACAAATCTTTAAAACCCAGGAGATTTGACGAGAACATGGCAAAAGGCGAAAATGGCAATGGATGCAAATGGCCATTAAACATGATATAACGTTTTTTGGCTGAAGGGTCAGGAAAAATAATCTGGTTCCATAAATCCAATTCGTGCAACAAGTCAAATAATAGTTGGTTTTTTAACATCAAAGTATTCGGACCGCATTCAAGCAAAAAATCATCCGTTTTGAACGATTGAATGTATCCGCCCAATTTTGGGGAATCATTTATCAATAAAACATTGGAAAATTTTTTTGTTGCAAAATACGCACAAGCAATCCCGGATATCCCACCACCAACCACCAATACATCAACTTTATCTTTCATACGGTCATCGAAAAAATTCTTTCTTTTGGATTTTGTCTGTGTAAATACAAGTCAAAAGCCATACAGATATTACGAATAAATGGTCGGCCTTGCGGGAGAACAGTCACAGAGTTTTCATTCAAAACAATCAGACCATCTTTAAGAGGTTCTTGAAGTTTTTCAAAAATTAGTTCTTGTTGTTCTTTGCCAAATTCATCAGAGTCCCAATGTGTTTCAAAACGGCACATCAAATTGAGAATATGTTTTCTGAATATCAAATCTTCATCATTTAGTAAATGACCACGATACACGGGAAATTCCTTCAAAGAAATTTTTTGATAATAATCTTCTAAATTTTTTTCATTTTGACCAAAAGCGGTCCAGGTATCTCCGATGGATGAAACGCCCAGACCAATCATTAAACGTGTGTAACTTTCGGTATAACCCATGAAATTTCTGTGCAGATGACCATTTTGTGATGCAATATACAAAGAGTCGTGAGGCAAAGCAAAGTGATCCATGCCTATTTCCACATAACCTGCATTTTGAAACATTTCCCTTCCGGTTTCATACAATTGTCTTTTATAAACAGGATCGGGCAGATCACTTTCCGAAAATCCTCTTTGACCGGTGCCTTTAATCCAGGGAACATGTGCATAACTGTAAAAAGATATTCTGTCGGGTTTAAGTGAGATAGTTTTTTCTACGGTATCTAAAATGTGTTCGGATTTTTGTTTTGGAAGTCCGAAAACCAAATCATGGCTGACAGATGTGTAACCTGTTTCCCTTGCTTCAAAAGTGACTTTTTTGACAATTTCAAATGGTTGAATACGGTTGATGGCTTTTTGTACATCGGGATCGTATTCCTGAACACCAAAACTGATTCTTCGAAATCCCAGTTGGTATAAAGTATCCAGATGTTGTTTGCTCGTATGGTTGGGATGGGCTTCAAATCCAAACAAAGGATTGGAGGCAATTTCTGCGGTGGAGAATATAGTTTCCAATAGACGTTTTAAATTATCAGGTTTGAAAAAAGTCGGTGTGCCTCCACCCAAGTGTATTTCCTTGATTATGGGGCGTGCTCCGAAAATATTCAGATATAATTGCCATTCTTGTATTAAGGCATCAATGTATGGTTCTTCAACCGAGTGGTTTTTGGTGATTCTTTTGTTGCATCCGCAAAATGTGCATAGATTTTCGCAAAAAGGCAAATGAATGTATAAACTGATACCGTTAACTTTGTTTGATTGATCAAACGATTCCACCAATCTTTTTTTCCATTCGACAAGATCAAAAGAAGCGGTATCCCAGAAGGGAACAGTAGGATAACTTGTGTATCTTGGTCCCGGTATATTGTATTTTGCTATAAGGTTGATGGGTTGGCTTTCGTGCATGCAGCAAAATTACCAATCATTTTTTAAATTGAAGCCGACAATTAAAGAAACACATCCTTTTGAAGAAGGAGGAATGACATATTCGACAACTACATGATTGGGTGGATTGGACAGTAAAAATTCAAGGTAACCTTTGTCGCGTTTTTTTCCAATCGAGGAGTAGATTAATTTTTTATTATTTTTCTTATCGAGCGAGTAAAGATTAATAATGGCTTCTCTGGGAAATTCTTTCAAAACCCAAACAAACTTATATAAAGTGTTTTCAAAAAGTTTTAAAGTAAACTCTTCTTTGTATTTACTGCCGGCACTAATCAATTGATTGGTTTTGACATTGTCATAGAGATATGAACCCAGATATTGTTGAATCTCTTCATTTTTCATGTCGCACTCTTGAGAAAATACAGGGAAAGCGACAATCAATAACAATAATCTAAACCTTAATATAATTTCTGTTACGCTTTTCATTGTATGATATAATAATTTCTAATGGATTCGACCGTATTTTTTAAGTTGTCCAGTTCTTTTTTCCACATCACCAAATCTTCTTTCTCGGTATAATCATGCAAAATCTCCAAGCGCAATTTTATGGATTGAATATGTTGTTTTAATTGAGAAATCTCTTTAGATGAATCTATTTTAAAAAGTTGAAAATTTTCCAAAATATGATTGGCAACATCCAGTTGGTCGGAAATAGCCCTGACTGCATCGAAATTATCATTTAAATCAGGACTGTTTAATACAAGATGTAACGTTTCAATCCAGGCACCGGAAAATACAATCAATCCTCTCAGGTAATCGTTGTTCTCACGGAAATATCGATCCGTATTCATTTGAATCTCTGAGGCAATATACGCTATCGAATCAATGTTGTTTAAGTTGTTTTCAATTCTCTTTATATTGTATTCCGTATTCACTATGTCACCAAAGCCAATGGCCGCAGAATTGTCTCTCAATGCTTTAATGTATTTTGGACATTCACCCGTTTGTTTGTTGGCAACCAAATACACAAAATCGGCACTTAAAAATCCATTTAAAATCAATCTGTCGAAATACCTTTCAGCGTTGGCCAAATTCTCAGGTTTGTATGGCAAGCGGTGGTCATATTTCATGCCGGTTTGTTTAAACCGCATGACAATTTGAAGCGGGGAAGGCAGCGGTTGAATCGAGTCAGGATCAATTTCTTGAAAATATAAATCATCACTAATCTCTTTTGTTTCATTCGTCGATTTTGTAGAATCCAAGGTCAGATCAAGCGAATGGTCTTCTTGAGGTCCGCTACATGAAAAAATGCTGAAAAGCAAGCCGGCTACAATCAAACTTTGAATTTTCATTCCATAAATGATTTTTGAAAGATGAGCAAACATAGAAAAAATTATTTAATGGCAAAAATAAAATGACAACAACAATCTTTTTTAGAAAATTAAATTGAGAATTTGACGAAACAACATATTTTATTTGATAAGTGCTAACGAAATAAAAAGAAAATTCTAAAAGAAAAACAAAAAGTTATTTAATTTATGTGCTTTTCAATATTTTAACTATTAACTACCAAAAATCCTTTTAAATTTGCTCAAAATATGTGATCACAGGAAATGCAATTTGTTTGAAATGACGAATAATGTATTTGTGTTTTTCGCATAATCATTTTTATATTCTTTTAAAGAAAATTTATTTTTGCGAAAATTCAATTATACATCATAATTTTGGATACAAAAAATGCCTATACCGGGTTTCGAACAACAAATTCAACAATATAATCCGCTTGAATGGCTTGCCAATAAATTAGTCAGTGGATACCTGACCGGAATGCATGCAAGTCCTTATCAAGGGTTTTCTGTAGAATTTTCTGAGCACAGGAATTATTATCCGGGAGAATCAATAAAACACATTGACTGGAAATTGTATGCCCGTTCGGATAAACTTTTTGTCAAAAAATACGAAGAAGAAACAAACCTCCGGGCTTATATATTGATTGACACCACAGCATCAATGCATTTTCCTGCTGAGAAACGAAACAAGCAAGTGACCTTGGAAAAAATGAACAAACTTCAATTTTCCATACTGGCAACAGCCGTTATTGCGCAATTACTGAGAAAACAACGTGATGCAGTTGGATTGGCATTTGTCAGCGACAGGTTGGAAGAGTTTTTACCTGCAAAATCTTCACCGTATCATTTTAAATTATTTTATCAAAAATTATTGGAACAGTGGAATAGCAATTTTGACTCCAAAGGAGGTCATGTAGCCAATTTACCGGATCATTTGCATTACCTGGCCGAAAGAATTCCGAAAAGATCATTGGTTGTGGTTTTTTCGGATTTATTGGACATTTATGATAATAAGGAGTCATTTTTTGATGCTTTACATCACTTGCATTTTCAACAAAATGAGGTAGTGATATTTCATGTAATGGAAAAAAGACATGAAATCAATTTGGATTATCCGGGCAATTTTTACAAGTTTATTGATCTGGAGCAAAAACAAGAAATTAAATTAAATCCACATGAACTTCAAACGGAATACAAGAGTGCGATGCAGGCGTTTATTCATGAAATTGAGAACCGCATAATTCAATATAACGGAGATTATCATCCTGCATTTATTGATGAAGGGTTTGATTATATCATAAGAACGTATTTTAACAAACGCCGCAAAATGCGCCGGTAATTTCAAACGGAGAGAAATGTTTATAATTGCCGAAAATTTTTAACTTTACCTGCTAATTTGTATAGCTATGTTCGGAGGATTAAAAGACAAATGGAAACAGTTGCAAGAGATGCAACAAAAAGTTGAAGAAGTAAAAAAACGTTTAGCCACGGTGAGTGTGGTTGCAAAAAATGAAGATGCATCCATCAGAGTTATTTGCAATGGTAACAGGGAAATAGAGGAAATTATCATTGACCGGTCAAAATATCCTGTAGACGATGTTTTTATCAAAGAATTGATTAAAACTTTAAATGAAGCATTGCAACAAAGTAAAAATCTTGAAGAAGGTGAAATGAGGAACATTGCAGGTAATTTTCTACCGGGAATGGATTTGTAATTTTCGTAAACAATTCAATAATTTATGCATTTAGTATTTGATCCGTATTTGACCATTGCAGGAATTTGTGTTATCATTATTTTCAGCTATATTTTTTTGTTGATTGCCAAATATACAAAAATTCCTTCTGTATTGTTGTTGATAACAACGGGGGTAGGTTTGAGATATTTGAGTGAAGTGTTCGGCATATCCTTGCCTGATTTGTTTTCACCGATGAATCTCTTGGGCATCATCGGACTGATGATGATTGTGCTTGAGGGAGCTTTGGATATAGAAATTTCCAAAGAAAAAATATGGTTGATTCTTTCTTCTTTTTTCACAGCGGCCATTACATTGGGCCTGATAGCATTCGGAATTGCCTATGTTTTGCAAATGTTATTGCTGGAAGAAAGTTTTTTTAAATGTCTGCTTTATTCTATTCCATTGGCTACGGTCAGTTCGGCAATTGTTATTCCTTCCACGCAAAATCTTATCACCAATAAAAAAGAATTTTTGATTTATGAATCCACTTTTTCCGATATCCTTGGCATTTTATTCATGGATTTTGCCATTGTGCAATATTCATCCAAAGCCGAATTGGCTAAAGCCATCAGCTTAAATGTGTTATTCTCTTTAATTTCATCTTTTATTATAGCTTATATTCTGATATTTGTTTTTCAGAAAATTAAAACAAAAATTAAATTCTTTTTGTTCATCTCTATTTTGGGTCTTTTGTTCTCCATTGGAAAATATTTTCATTTTTCATCGTTGTTGGCCATCCTCGTTTTTGGTATTATGTTGAAAAACTATCGGAAATTCTTTGCCGGCTGGTTAAAAAAATTGATTTCATCCGATGATGTCATTAAAAGCATTCACAAAGAGTTTCATTTAATCACAGAAGAAACATCTTTTTTGATCCGCACATTCTTTTTCATCGTATTTGGAATGACCATAAACATTCAATCCATGCTTTCAACCGAACTTTGGATTATTACTGCAGCAATATTATTAGTCATTTACTTGATTCGTTTGGTAAATTTGATGGTCTTTATCAGAAGTGGATCGATTTTTCCCGAACTTTTTGTTTCTCCCCGTGGTTTGGTTACGATTATTTTATTTTACAAAATCCCCGAACAATATAAGATTGATGGATTTAATGAAGGTTTGTTGTTTTCTGTTATAGTTGCCACCAATATCATCATGATGTTTGGATTGATGATATGGGGGAAAAATGAAATCAATATAAAACCAAGGGGTGAATCGTCATTAAGCGAAATAAATTATTGATATATGTGGATGACATATGAACAAATGAAAGAAACAGCCGCTTTTTTGAAAGAGCAGGGCATGCAAAAGCCTCAAATTGGAATTATTCTTGGAACCGGTTTGGGCAATTTGGCCAAGCAAATCGAATCTGAAATTGAGATTACTTATGATAAAATTCCACACTTTCCGGTTTCTACTGTTGAATCTCATCAAGGAAAACTCATTTATGGACGTTTGGCCGGGAAAACTGTAATTGCCATGCAGGGTAGGTTTCATTATTATGAAGGATATTCTGCTTCTCAAATCACATTTCCTGTGAGAGTAATGTATCTTTTGGGCATACAATTTTTATTGATTTCAAATGCCGCAGGTTCATTGAACGAATCATTCAGAAAGGGTTCATTGATGATATTGAAAGATCATATCAATCTTTTGCCGGACAATCCTTTGAGAGGCAGAAATATAGATGAATTAGGACCAAGGTTCCCCGATATGAGCAGCCCTTATTCGCCCTATTTAAATCGCTTGATGCGCGAGATCGCTAAGAAACATCAACTGCCTGTAAATGAAGGAGTATATGTGGTTGTGGCCGGACCTAATCTTGAAACGGCAGCAGAATATAAATTTTTAAGAAAGATTGGAGCCGATGCCGTGGGTATGTCCACAGTGCCCGAATGTATAGTGGCCAATCATATGGGATTGCCTTGTTGCGCCGTCAGTGTTTTGACAGACGAATGTTATCCTGAAACTTTAAAACCGGTAGAACTCAAGGAGATACTTGAAGTTGCCGGACATGCCGAAAAATATCTCACCTTATTGTATAAAGAGTTGATTGCAAGAATTGAATGTAAATGAGTTTTTTTTGGAAATATCTGGCAACATTCATCATTCGTCAAAAGTTTTACTTTTTATTGGTGATTGGGGCCTTTACGCTATTTTTTGCACATCATGCCCGTCATGCAAAAATGAGTTATAAATTCTCACAATTACTTCCTAAGACGGATACAGCATACAAGGTATTTGAATATTTCGAAAAGAATTTCGGCAACAAAAATGAAGTAATGGTCATTGCCATCGAAGATGAACAATTTTGGCAATTGGATCATTTCTTGAAATGGAGCAGATTATCCGATTCTTTGAAGAAAGTTTCCGGCGTGGAAAATGTGCTGTCAATAGCCGATATTTATACATTAGAAAAAGATGCTGAAAACAAAAAATTCAACATCAAGCCTTTGATTGAAAAAGAACCACAAACACAACAAGAACTTGATTCGATCAAAAATGAAATTTTCAATTTGCCTTTTTATGACAATTACATTTATACCAAAGAAGGTAAAATAAATTTGATGGCCATCGGATTGAACAAGGCCATTTTTAATTCCGATCAAAGACAAAAATTGTTGGACGATGTGTTAAATATCATCCGGCATTATGAACAAGAAAGCAATACATATGTCTATAAATCCGGTTTGCCATACATAAGAGCCAAAAACACACAAAAAGTAAAAAAAGAACTAAATCTTTTTTTGATATTGTCGGCACTTGTCACTTCTTTGGTTTTGCTTTTTCTGTTCAGATCCGTTAAAATTCTTTTATTGACATTGATCACCATCGGCATTGCCATTATTTTTGCTTTGGGCTTAATTGCATTGTTAGGATATGAGATTACCATTTTGACCGGTCTTGTACCTTCACTTTTGATTGTAATAGGCATGCCTAATGCGATTTATTTGATTAACCGTTATCATCAGAATTTTGTGCATCACGGACATAAATTATTATCTCTCTCGCGTGTAATCGAAAAAGTAGGTAAAGCCACATTTCTCACCAATATGACTACGGCTATCGGATTCGCTACTTTTATTTTTACTCAAAGTTCCATTTTGGTTGAATTTGGAGTTGTGGCCTCATTATGTGTGATTATATTGTTTTTTCTTACGTTGACATTATTGCCCATTTTTCTTTCTATGTTTGAAGAACCGCAAGACAGACACATCAAACATTTAAAATTTAAATTTTTCAACAATTTTATCGATATTTTGGTTGACTGGGTGCAATCCAAACGCAGGAATATATACTTAGCCACATTTGTGGTTGTTGCCACAGCGATTTGGGGTATAACTTTATTGAAAACAACCGGAAGGATTACGGACGATTTGCCGGAAGAAGACAGCGTGATTAGAGACCTGAATTTTTTTGAACAAAATTTTCACGGTGTTTTACCTTTGGAAATAATTATAGACACACAAAAGAAAAAAGGAGTATTGAAACTGTCGAATCTACGGAAGATAGAAAAATTAGGCAAAGAAATCGAGAAATTTGAAGAACTTTCAAGGCCTTTGTCTATTGTGGAGGGAGTGAAGTTTTTGAGGCAGGCATTTTATAATGGCAACAAAAGTCAATATAAGTTGATCAACAACAATGAAATAAGCTTTTTTTCGCCTTACTTAAAAAACGCCAATCAAGACAACGACCTTTTGTCGAGTTTTGTCGACACCAACCTGCAAGTGACGCGCATATCATCGCGAATGGCAGATATTGGTACAGACAGAATGAATAAAATATTTGCAAAATTGAAACCTGAGATTGACAGCATTTTTGATCCGGCAAAATATAAGGTATTTTTGACCGGAAATAGTGTAGTATTCTCGAAAGGAACCGAATATCTCGTAAACAATTTATTGATAAGCATAGGTATTGCTATTGTCGTTATTTCGGTATTGATGGCTTTTTTGTTTTACGACTATAAAATGGTCATAATTTCTGTAATTCCCAATATTATACCACTATTGGCTACGGCTGCATTTATGGGATTTGCCGGTATACCTTTGAAACCGTCTACGATTCTCGTATTTAGCATTGCATTTGGTATTTCGGTGGATGATACGATTCATTATCTTGCTAAATTTCAGCAGGAATTAAAAATTTATGACAATATCAAAGAAGCCGCCTTGCATGCTTTAAAAGAAGCCGGAAGCAGCATGGTATACACTTCATTGATATTGTTTTTTGGTTTTAGTGTGTTTATTGCTTCAGAATTTGGAGGCACTAAAGCAATGGGAATATTGATTTCACTTACCTTAATTGTGGCTATGTTGACCAATTTGTTATTGCTGCCTTCGCTTTTGCTTTCCCTGGATCGTTCTATAAATCTTAAGGCATTGAAAGAGGAGCAATTGCTGGAAATTTTGGATGAAGAAGAAGACATTGATCAGGATCGATTGCAACCACATAATGAAAATTCAAACGACAGGGAGTAAATAAGATATGAAAATTTTCAAAACATCTAACCAAGAAAGCCGCTTTCGTTTATGAAAGAATTTTTTTCTAATCCAAGGCATAAAGTTTATTTTGGGTTGGCAATCGGATGTTTTATTGTGGTAATTTTATGGATGATTATGAATAAAATTAACAATTCGAGTATGATTTGCCCACCAATGGCAGAAAGACAGGAAAAAAAGCTTTCTACTGCAGGCGTAGAAAGAACAGATTATTTTTATTGGATGCGGGAAAGGGGTACACACCGGGTAATGAATCATTTAAAAAGAGAGAATCAATGCACCGACCGATATTTTGAACCTGTCGGACATCTGAAAGATACACTTTATCGGGAAATTATCAACCGAATTGTTGATGAAGAAACCGTTCCTTATATGTTTAAAAACGGTTTTGTATATTATTACGAATACAAACAGGGAAAAGAACATCCTGTTTATTTTAGAATCGACCAAAGTACGGGAGAGAGAGAAATTTTGTTGGATGCCAACGAGCGCGCCGGCACCGGGGAGTATTACAATTTGAATGAAATGGATATTTCACCTGACGGAAGTTGGTTGGCTGTTACCGAAGATTTTAAAGGAGATAATGCTTATTTTCTCCGAATAAAGAATCTGAAATCAGGGCAATGGAAAGATTACACCATTGAAAATGTTTCGGACTTTGAATGGATAGACAGCGATAAAATTATCTATACTCGAATTCATCCCGAAACTTATCGTTCCTACCGTGTTTATTTGCATCAATTGGATAAACCGGCCGAAGACAAATTATTATATGAAGAACCTGATGAGAGGTTTGATTTGAGTGTTTATAAATCTTCAGATGATTCGATGGTTTTCGTAGCTTCAACTTCTTCGACTTCTTCGGAAATTTTTTTGCTTGAAAATGATAAAGACGGCTACCGTTTACGTTCTTTTCAGTCGCGTCTTGTTGATTTGATTTATTATGTTGATTATGCAAACGAGTTGTTTTGGATTATGCATAATGGGGACGGAAAAATAAATTTTGTCCTTTCTACCTGTCAAAAAGAGAATACACACAAAGACCACTGGGTGGACTTTTTGCCGTATGATCCTGAACATTTTCTTACATCATTTGAGTTGACAGACAAATTTGTACTTATCGAAGAGAGAATCAATGGACAAACAGCAATAGAAATAGTGGATCAACAAACCAAAGAACGAAGAATATTGGCTTTTGATGATAAAGCATATACCGTTTATCTGACAGGTAATCAGACCTTTAAAACCGAAAAATTTTGGGTGTCATATCAATCGTTAAACAGGATGCCCATTAAGTATGAAGTGGATTTGAAAACACTTGAGAAAAAAGTGATTTGGCAAAAAAAGATCAAAGGAAACTACAATCCTGACGATTACGTTACGGAATTTGTCATGGTGCCGTCTCACGATAGTGTGGATGTGCCGGTTTTGTTGATGTATAAAAAGGGATTAAACAAAGACGGAAGCCATCCATGCTTGTTGGAAGGGTATGGTGCTTACGGAGTGTCTTTCGATCCATATTTTTCCATCTCAAGAATCAATCTGCTGGAACGGGGATTTGTGTATGCATTGGCGCAAGTGAGAGGGGGAGGGGAGAAAGGACGTCAATGGTATCTTGACGGAAAATGGTTGAAAAAGAAAAATACGTTTAAAGATTTTATTGCAGCTGCTGAATTTTTGGTTGATAGTGGATATACATCAGCTGATAAGTTGGCCATAAGAGGAGCAAGCGCCGGTGGTTTGCTTGTTGGAGCAGTCATCAACATGAAACCTGAATTATTCAGAGCCGTTGTTGCGGAAGTTCCATTTGTAGATGTGTTGAATACCATGTCTGATCCTAAACTTCCACTTACAGTGCAAGAATATGAAGAATGGGGAAATCCCGAAGAAAAAGAATTTTATCGCTACATTGCCTCTTATTCGCCCTACGATAATGTACATGCCGCATGTTATCCTGCCGTTTATGCCCAGGTTAGCTTTAATGATTCGCAAGTGCCTTATTGGGAAGGTGCAAAATGGATAGCCAAACTGCGATTGTTTAATGAGTGTGGACGCAATATGTTGTTGAGAGTGGAAATGCAAACCGGACATGCAGGAAAATCGGGCAGATATAAACAATATGAAAGCGAAGCAGAAATTCAGACCTTTTTAATAAAAGAATTGACTTTGTTGCCTTATTAAATGAAATTTAAAAGAGTGTTTATCTCGCCGGTGGAGAATCTTTTTTGTATTTTTCTATTTAAGGGGTATTTGTTGACCATGGTGTGCGTTTTACCTTGTGCAAGACCAAAAGGAAAGTTTTTGTAAGTAAAATAAAAATAGGGATGGCGATTGATGATATGTTGCCAATTTAAGGCATGAGAAAGATATTTGTATGCATCATTCAATTCTAAATCGACAGAAGGGAGTGACTTGGGGTTAAAATTGCCATGAGTGATTAAATCTTGCAAGGGATGCACTTTATGTTTTTTTTCCAAAAATACTGGAATGCCGTTTTGAATGACCTGTATATTATTTTTTTCCAGATATGATTTAACTTTAAGATTACCACCTGCCCACCAAATATTTTTTTCACAGATCAAAGATTGTTCTTGTTTGAAATATGACAATAAATACGGTTGGGACAATGGGTTTTCTGATTGAGTTATATTGATATTGGGTAATGTTGTTTGTTCGAAAGATTTTTTCAAAATACAACAGAAAAATCCTTCGCCTTTTGACAAATGTGGAAAAAATCTGTAAGCATCGACTCCTTGAATTTGTAAGTTACAGATACCATCAATGCATAATTCGTCAAAAAAAATATTTTTGGCACCTGTTGTATTGATTAATTGCAAGATTACGTTTTCATTTTCGATGGTGTTGAATGTGCAGGTGGAATAAATAAGATATCCTCCCGGTTTGAGTGTTTCCCATAATCCTTGTAACATAGACAATTGTAAACCGGCTGAATGATTTACTTTTTGTATACTCCATTCATAGACAGAGTGGGGAATTTTTCTGAACAAGCCCTCTCCACTGCATGGTGCGTCACAAACGATAATGTCGAACAATGGACCGCACTTTTGAATGGACTCATGATGAGTGCCTGTGACGATAAAATTATCGAGTCCTAAACGATTTAAATTTTCCAAGAGCGCCAATCTCCTTTTGGCATTCCATTCATTTGCCACAATGGTGGCAGTTGAAGGAGAGTTTATAAGTAATCCTGCCGTTTTGCCGCCGGGCGCAGCGCAAAAATCAAGTATCAATGGAGATGTGATATCTTTGGACAACCGGGATATGATACTGTCTATTATCATTGACGATGGTTCTTGTACATAATAATAACCACCATGCCACAACGGGTCAGTGATGAAATTCATATTCACGGGCAGGTAATAACCATGGGTTGACCAAGGTATTTTTTCAAGATTGACATGTAGGGATTTTTCTTGCCATTTATCCGGAATTAATTTAAAAGAAACTACCGCATCCGGTTGAAATACGGTTTCCCGGAAATCATTAAATATTATTTCCGGTAATTGTTTACTCATAAAATTTAGGTATTCATTTTCGGCCTGGATAAGCATATTAAACATTCTTTAATAGAGAAGGATGACTTTTCAAAAATTCTGTCAATTGAATAATTGCTTTTTTTCTGTGGCTGATCTTGTTTTTTATATCGGGACCAAGTTCTGCCAAGGTTTGTTGAAATCCTTCAGGGATAAAAACAGGATCATAACCAAATCCGTTTTTTCCTCTCGGTTTAAGCGCAATTTCGCCCCGGAGAATTCCTTCAAAATAAAATTCTTGATTATCAATCAATAAGCAAATAGTGCAAATAAAATAGGCATGACGGTTTGTGGAATTTTTCAAAGAATCAAGCAATTTTTTTATATTTTCTTCATCACCGGCATCTTTACCTGCAAAGCGTGCAGAGTAAATGCCGGGCCGGCCGTCAAGTTCATCCACACATAGTCCGGAATCTTCACCAATGACGGGTTGTTCGGTGATATTACGAAGGGTTTTTGCTTTTATGAATGCATTTTCCCGGAAAGATTTACCTGTTTCTTCTGCTTCAAAATTAATTCCCAACTCTGATGCTGCCACAAACCGGATGTTTAGATCTTGATTGGCAATTTCCTTGAATTCTTTAACTTTGTTTTTATTTTTGGTTGCTATTACGATAGTTTTCATCTTTATTGACTTTTTAAAAATGTACGAAAAAATTACATGGGTTGATTTTATCATTGGTTTAATTTACGGAATGGTCCTGTTGTTTATTATGTATTTTTATGCAAAGAAAAAGAAAAAACAAGACAACAGGTATGTTTATTTTTTTCCTGTTTTTTTGATAAAAATGCTTGTTGCCTTTGGTTTTGTGTTGTTTTTCCGTTATTATTATTATGGAGGCGACACTTTTGTTTATTTTATGGTTTCGAAAGATGCCGTGATCATGTTTTTCGAGGATCCGGTCAATTTTTGGAAGTTTTTACTTTCGAGCCGTGAAAATTTCGAATTTTATTCTCATCCCTTGGGCATTAAGTACGGATGGTTTATTTCATCCATCGATGGTTTTGCCATGGCTAAGATCATGGTTTTCTTTAACATGTTGGGGCTCAACAGTTATATATCGACAACATTTGTCATGTGTTTATTGTCTTTTTGGGGTTTGTGGAAAATGTACCTTACTTTCAGTGAAATTTATCCGGATTACGCAAAATCGTTGGTTTATGGCATTTTGTTGGTGCCGAGTGTAATGTTTTGGGGTTCGGCTATTTTGAAAGATACGCTTGTGATTGCTTGTATAGGATTGATTGTGCATGGGTTATATGAAATGCTGGTGAAACAAAACCAATATTACCGGATGTGGTTGTTGATTTTGTGTTTTTATTTGATATTTGTTACAAAACCTTATGTGCTGTATGTTTTTGCCCCTTTGGTGTTTTTATGGATATTTAATTTGAGAAGAAAAAAAATAACGGGCAGAATGATGAAACTTTTGATTGGTCCTGTTTATTATATTGTTGTGGCATCTGTATCGGGATTGATTGTTTATCAAGTTATGCAACATGGAGGGAAATATTCATTAGATACTCTGCAAAAAACATTGGAGGGTTTTTACACATGGCATAGATATTTGGCTGAAACACAAAATCAAGCGGGGTATGATTTGGGAGAGTTTGATCCAAGTATTTCCGGCATTTTAAAAAAAATTCCGGCAGCCATCAATGTTTCACTTTTTCGTCCTTATCCATGGGAAGTAAGAAGTTTAACCATGTTGATGGGGAGTTTCGAGGCAGTGGTGTTCACTTTAATGACCATTTTTGTGTTATTGCAAGTGGGATTTTTCAGAACATTGAAAATTATCTTCCACGATGAGAATCTAAAGTTTTTCTTTATCTTTACCATACTTTTTGCGGCAATGGTCGGACTTACGAGTTATAATTTCGGAGCGTTGAATCGTTACAAGATTCCCATGATGCCTTTTTATGCAACTTTGATGATTGTAGTTTATCAAAAAGCGTTGGACCGTTACCGAAAAAGAAAACAACTTTCAGTTTTATTAATGAAAAAAAACGTCCTTAAACATTTGCCGGCAGAAAATTCTCAATATTCATCCACTCAATCATTCAACACAGATAAATAAACAGGAGCATAAACATCCGTTGAAAATTTGGATTCTATGGTTTTACGAGCGTTTTGAGAGAGTTGCATTAATTTACCGGGATTGTTAAAGAGATCCTCAATCACATCTGTCCAACTATCAGGATTGTCAAATGGAATCAATATGCCGTTTACGCCATTTTCAATAATCTCGCGATTGACAGGAGTGTCTGTTGCAATAGGAGGTATACCGCAAGACATGTATTGACGTAATTTTCCGCCACTTTTCCCCATGATCCACGGATCGTTGGGTAATGGATAAATACCGACGTGCATACGGGATAAGAATTCCAATTCTGTATGTTCGCTCCATGGAAATGTTTTATACGGGATATCGACATCGAACTTAAATTCAGTGTCTCCAACAATCCAAACTTCAAAAGGTATATTCTTAAGGGTCAATCCATATAATTGCTTTTCGATTAGTTTAAGGTAATGAGAAGTGCTGTGGCTGCCCATCCAACCTATAATGAATGTACCTCCGTCGTATGGTTTATATACATAGGGATAATTATGGCTATTGATGGTGCAGGGAATCAGGTAAACACGGTTGTTGTAATATTGTGCAAAATTTTGAAGTGCGGTCGTGGATACAATCACCTTTCCCGGAGTGTTTGATTAGATAAACAATCTTAAGTTTACCTTTGAAAAATTGTGTCCATTGTTGATACTTGCTGCTTCTTCCAAGAAAAATCATATCGTCGATGTCGTAAACTATTTTTTTGGATAACAGGCACAAAATTGCTTCATATAAAGGCAGGCCAAATGGTGTAGCCCATAAATGCACATACACAATATCATATCTGCCAACTGTGAAAAGCAATAGAAAACGTTGCCAGTAGCCCCTTAGAGTATATAAGAGTTTTTTAAAAAAATTCCCCTTTTTATATACAATCTGCCAAAGATTTTGATGCATGAATGGAGCAATTGTTATTTCATATCCGTTTTTCTTAAAATGTTCGAAATATTGCTCGTATTTCAACCGCTGGCTGGGAGCAGTGTTTTGTGGGTATGGACAGATGATAAGTATTTTTTTTTGTTTCTTCACGCTCTATATTTTAATTCAACATTCAATCCGTCTATCATTTCAAGTTTAAAAAAAATCATGAAAAACCTTTTTCAATGAAACACATTAATCTCCATAAATACTTCGATAGATATGTTGAATATGGTCAAAATTCCTGTATTTTTTTGCAATCTCCGTAATTTTATCTCGTAAATTTTGCTTGACAAGTTTATCGATAGTTTCGACAGATTTTAAATATTCTTGTGTAGTAAAATTCTTTAACACATATCCGGCTTGATGTTTTTCAATGATACAGGAATCGTCCGATATATTGGACGGGATGATTACAGGTAGTCCCATGGCCCAATATTCACCGTCTTTAATTGGCGAACAAAATCTTTTGGTATAGACAGGTTTAACGGGAGTCAATGCAAAATCGGCAGCATTCAGATACAAAGGAACTTCTTTGTGAGGAACAAATGTGACGGTCAAACAATTCATATCAATATGATACTCTTTGCATTTTTTACGGATAAATTCTATTGGATGCGAGGTTAACAATAGAAAATGAAAATTATCTTTCCAATAATCCTGCGCAATTTTTAGCCACTCAAAAAATTCATTTTCTAAATAAATGCCACCAAATTTCCCGGCATAGATTCCGGTGATTTTATTTTCAATATTTAATTTTTTTCTCAAAAAATTCCTTTTTTTTTCATCGGGTCTAAATAATTCCATATCGACGCAAGCAGGTTTGACAAACCAATTTTTTTTGTCCGGATTAAAAGAAAAACGGGATGCTGCATAATTAGTTATCATTTTTTCGGTTGTCGCAATTAGATATTTGGCTCTGTGTGTCATTTTTCGCTCGAAAAAAAACAATATTTTGTAGGCCAATGATTTTTTTGACCATTGACCGGCTTCAACCATCGATTCTGCATGTGGTTCATAACTGTCTATGATGAGTTTGCGGCCGGTTAAGATAGACAAAATATAACCGAAAACACCTGCCGGAGTGCACCATGCGTGAATGTAATTTATTTTTTTGTTGAAGATAAAGAGAAAAAAATACAATATCATGAAGGCATAATAGAAAATGGCTTTCATCCCAAAAGGGATATATTTAAATGATAGCAATTTTATTTTTGGATGGCTGAAGTTAATAGCAGCAGCGTTTTTATTGAGAGTGACCAAATAAATCTTGCTTTGGTGATCGATTTGATTAGCGATAATTTTTACATAGGGCAGGGTATAGGTTTGAATTAATGCATCGTGAAAATCCCAATAGGTGAGAATAAGAATATTTTTTGTTTTCATATGTATTGCAAAAGAAATTAAAATTTACATATCTCAAGAATTGAAATTATGACCTTGAATAAAGTTCGTCTTCCGGGATGGATTCATTTATTAAAAGATAATACACGCATTTTTGAGTTCGTGAGAAATGTATATACCTATTCCCCTGTAAAATTTTTTCTTTCAGAATGTATTTGGGGTGAAGAATCTTAAGCAAATCTTAAAGTATCCGTACTACATATTTTAATTTATTTCTTTTTCATAAGATTAAATTTTTAATTGTTTTTTTGCAGCAAAGATAATGTGCTATGATGCACGGGCTGCTGCGGACGGGATTTTTATTTGCCTACGTGTAATTTGAAAAATTTAATGTACATTTGTATAAAAAATAAAGGAGATGTTAGAAAAAGAAACGACGGAAATCCTATTGAAATTTTTGGATAGAAAAGTGAAAGAAGCAGAGGCGGAGATTGAAAAAGAAGGGAAGTTGTCGGATGATAAGGCAATGCCGTTATTATTGAGGGCACAGTTCAATCACATTGCGCATTTGGATACTGAAATATCGTCTATAAAAATTTTAATTGACCAAAGATTTAAGGAAGTTAATGAAAGATTTAAAGAGGTAAACGAGAGATTTAAAGAGGTAAACGAAAGATTTAAAGAGGTAGATGAGAGATTTAGAGAAATGGATAAAAAGTTTGACAGGATGATGATGGTTATATCGGTGGGGATTGCTTTTTTGTCTTTTTTGATAGCAATGTTATATTTCAAATAAGATTTTGCTCATATATATAGTTTCATTTTAAAAAAATTTTTTCTTCGACTTGTGTGTATTTCAGCCATAGGCGGATTTAATGTACATTTCCCTTAAAATCCTATCTGCTTTATGTTAAAAGTCATTTCCAATTTTACTGCCCCGACGCTTCTGTTTGGTTTATCAACTTAGCGTGCGATTGTATCATTGTATAATTTTTCCTTTCCGAATGTATTTAGGTTGAAAAATTTTATGCAAATTTTTGCACATCCGGTATGTATACTTTAATTGATTTTTTCTTTTTATAAGATTAATTTTTAATAAATTTTTTGCAGCAAAGATAATGTTTTATGAAGCACGGGCAGCTGCGGACTTTGTTTGCCTGAGTGAAGTTTGAAAATTTAATGTATATTTGTAAAAACAAATATGTTATGAAAAAATCTACTTTTTATTCCATTTTTCGGACTATTGACAGCATTGATAACAGGATCGGCATTTGTCGTTCAAAATTCCGGAGGCAAACCGGGTTACACCGGCAGTCCGGGTGAAACGTATTGTAATTCTTGTCATTCAGGAGGAAGTGATACCACACATGTAATCATTACGTCCATACCGGCTTTCAATTCCAATCAATATATGCCCGGTGATACTTACACCATAAATATCACCGTGGAAAATACAGCATATAATTTGTTTGGTTTTGGTGCAGAAGTTTTGTTTACACAAGCTAACACCGATGCCGGTGTTATGCTGAATCCCGGTAATGGGGTGAAATTTATGAACGCTACCAATGGAAGAAAAAATGCAGTACATCAATCCCCTCAATCTGGTACAGGTTTTTATACATTTTCATTTGATTGGATAGCACCAACAAACGGACAATCAGTAACCATCTATGCTGCCGGTAATGCCGTCAATGGCAATGGGAGCTACAACCGGAGACAGGCCTGCCACCTCTTCGTTGACAATAACTGCTGCATCAACAGGAATTACAACTATAGAAAATCAAAATGTTCATCTTTTTCCCAATCCTGCCAATGATCACTTTTATATTGAATGGAACAATCCGTTAAATGTTAATGTGGTGAATATCAAGTTAACCGATATTCATTCTAAACAAATTTATGAATTGGCATCCAAACATGCTTTGTCCGGTAATAACAGGTTTAAAGTGGATATACCGGATTTTGTTAAAACCGGTGTATATATCGTCACCATCAACGACCGGCAAGAAATATTGTCATCGAGGATGTTGTTGATCAATCGTTGATTTAAAGTAAAGTTTAAATAAACTATACTCAATCCAGGTCAAAAAGGGATTTTATTCCAAAATAACGAGGAATCACAAACCCTTCGGCAAAAGAATATCCGGCCGGACGTCCATATTGACGTGCTCTTGCTTTGATCATCTCAAGAAAATCCGGACTTGAAATGGGAGTTTCGGGTTCGTCAGAAGGTTTATGGGGATTGTAAAATTGAGAAGCAAAACATTGAATGGCTTGCATTTTCTCATCCATACAATCACTGATGTCGATCACCAAATCAGGGTGCATATAATAATCTTGTATGTATGATAAAACTGCTTTTGGGCGGTGAGCCGGCAATTCATTATCCCTCAAAAACAGTTTTTATTTTAATCAATCCGGAATAGAAAGAGGCATCATGTACGATTTTGCTTGCACGTCCGTGATCAGGATGACGGTCATTGGGTGCATTGCAAAGGATATATGATGGCTTGGTCAAACGGATGATTTTAACCAGTTCTATGATATTTTCATTGGAATGCTCGAAAAAACCATCGGGCCAGCCAAAATTGACACGGAACAGGGCTCCTGTAAATTCTGCTGATTTTTTTGATTCTTCCAATCTTAAAGGAGCATTTCCTCTTGTGCCTAATTCACCTTCGGTCAAATCAACAATT